>JAJZPJ010000022.1:0-9597 GCA_021811225.1 Pseudomonadota bacterium | reverse complement strand
TTTTCTCGAAGTTCACCAATGAATCGAAAAAACCTTCTGGTACACCTTGAGCCGGAAGCTGATGAGCGTTTTGCTGTCGTCCCTCATCGACCTGGGCTATCTCCCCGTCTATTTCGGGGTGCGGCGTGACGTCCGTGCCTCGCTGCCCGAGCACGGGCCAAGGCGGCTTCTTCGACGACGGGATCGGCAAGCGTCGCCTGTTCCGCGAGAAGCTGCAGGATGCCCGATGACCCTCGCGAACGCCCCTCGATGACCGATCAGACG
Source organism: Pseudomonadota bacterium (assembly GCA_021811225.1). Lineage (GTDB taxonomy): Bacteria > Pseudomonadota > Gammaproteobacteria > Burkholderiales > Rhodocyclaceae > CAIYYX01. The sequence goes on along the minus strand of JAJZPJ010000022.1, from coordinate 9,333 downwards.
ACCGATTCGCCGCTGCGCTTGCTGCTGCTGGAAGACAATCCCGCCGATGCCCTGCTGAACGAACGGGCGCTGCGCCAGGAGGGGATCGCCTTCACCGCCCTGCGGGTGGAGAGCCGGGCGGCATTCATCTCCGCCTTGAACGATTTCAAGCCGGACATCATCCTGGCCGACTACCAGTTGCCGGACTTCGACGGCCTCGCCGCCCTGGAGATCACCCAGAAATCCTGCCCCGACACGCCCTACATCTTCGTCACCGGCTCGATAGGCGAGGAACTGGCGGCCGAGAGCATCAAGCGCGGCGCCAGCGACTGGGTGACCAAGGACCGCTTGAACCGTTTGCCGGGAACGATCCTGAACGCGCTGAAGGAGAAAGAGCTGCGCGCGCAGCACCGCGAGGCGATGGCGGCCTTGCGCGATCAGGCGCTGTTCCATGCCGCCATGCTGGACAGCATCCCGGTGTCGGTGTTCTACAAGGACTTCGCGGGGCGCTATCTGGGCTGCAATCGGGCCTTCGAGGAGCTGACCGGCAACAGTCGGGAACAGCTCGTCGGGAAATCGGTGTTCGATCTGGTGCCGCCGGAAATCGCGAAGAAATACCACGAGATGGACGAAGCCCTATTCCGGCAGGCCGGCCGGCAGAGCTACGAATGGGTGGTGCGCAATTCGTCGGATGAACTCCGCAACGTGATGTTCCACAAGGCGACCTTCCTGCGCGGCGACGGCAGCATCGGCGGCCTGATCGGCGCGATGGTGGACATCACCGAACGCAAGCGGACGGAGGAACACCTGCGCATGCTGTCGCGCGTCGTCGAGCAAAGCCCGGTGAGCGTGGTGATCACCGACCTGCAAGGCAATATCGAGTACGTCAACCCGAAGTTCTCCCAATTGAGCGGCTACAGCCTCCAGGATCTGATCGGGGCGACGCCGCGCATCATCCAGTCCGGACAGACGCCGCCGGAGGTTTATCGGGAGATGTGGGCGACCATCCTGTCCGGCCGCGAATGGCGCGGCGAAATACAGAACCGCAAGAAGAGCGGCGAGCTGTACTGGGAGGACGAGGTGATCACGCCGATCACCGACGACCAGGGCACCTTGACCCATTTCGTCGCGGTCAAGGAGGACATCACCCAGCGCAAGCACGCGGAGGCGGAGCTGCTGCGCCTGAACCGGACGCTCAAGCTGTTGAGCGAATGCAACCAGGTGCTGGTGCGGGCGACGGACGAGACCCAACTGATCGACACCGTCTGCCGCCTGATCAACTCGATCGGCGGCTACGTCGGGGTCTGGGTCGGCTACGCCGAGCAGGACGAAGCCAAGTCGGTACGGGCGGTGTCGCTGGTCGGCGTCTGGGACGACGAGTTCGCCGCGAGCCTGGAGCGGGTCAGCTGGGCCGACACCGAGTTGGGGCAGGGTCCGACCGGCACCGCCATCCGCACCGGCCAGGTGGTCATCACCCACGAATTGCAGAGCGATCCGCGCTACGCGCCGTGGTTGGAGGGCATCGCAAGGTCGGGGGCGCATTCCGCGGCCTCGCTGCCGCTCGCGGCGGGGGGCAGGGTGCTCGGCGCGATCACCCTGTACGCCTGCGCCGAAGACGCCTTCGACGGCCAGGAGATGGCGCTGCTGCGGGAACTGGCGGACGACGTCGCCTACGGCGTCATGTCGCTGCGCGGCGACGTCGAGCGGCGGCGGGTGGAGCAGGAGATGCTCCTGGGCCGGCGCGCGATCGAATCGAGCAACGACGGCATCCTGATCTCCGATTCCTTCCTGCCGGACCGCCCGATCATCTACGTCAACCCGGCTTTTGAGCGCATCACCGGCTACAGTGCGGCGGAAGTCGTGGGCAGAAATGCGCGCTTCCTGCTGGGCGAGAAACTGGACCAGATCGGCGTCGAGGAACTGCGCAACGCGCTACGCGAGCAACGCTCGACCAAGCTGGAGCTGCATTGCTACCGCAAGGACGGCAGCCTGTTCTGGAACGACCTGTCGCTGGCGCCGGTGCGCGGCGAGTCCGGCCAGGTCAGGCACCAGGTCAGCATCATCAAGGACGTCACCGAGCGCAAGGCCTACGAAACCCAGCTCGAACACCAGGCCAGTCACGATGCGCTGACCGGCCTGGCGAACCGCAACCTGCTCGCCGACCGCCTCGATCAGGCGATCGCCCACGCCAGGCGCAACAAGAGCCTGGTGGCGGTGCTGCTGCTCGATCTCGATCGTTTCAAGGTGGTCAATGACAGCCTGGGCCACGAAGCCGGGGATGCGCTGTTGCAGACCATGGCCCAGCGCCTGACCGCCTGCGTGCGTTCGGTCGACACCGTGGCGCGACTGGGCGGCGACGAATTCGTGGTGCTCATGTCGGACATCGATTCCGAAAACGATGCGGCGACGCTGGCCAGAAAACTGCTCCATCAATTGTCGCTGCCGATGATGGTGGCCGGCCGGGAAATGGTCTCGAACGCCAGCCTGGGAATAGCGCTCTACCCCAAGGATGCGGAGCAGGCCTCGACCCTGCTGAAGAATGCCGACGTGGCGATGTATCGCGCCAAGGAACTCGGGCGCAACAGCATGCAGTTCTACACGCCGGCGATGAACGCCAGCACGCTCGCGCGCCTGGAGCTGGAGAGCGCGCTGCGCCGCGCCGTGTTGCGCGACGAGCTGGTGCTCTACTACCAGCCCAAGGTGGAATTGCGGCGCGGCCGGGTGGTCGGCGCCGAAGCGCTGATCCGCTGGCGCCATCCGCAGCTGGGGATGGTGGCGCCGGGCGAGTTCATCCCGCTGGCCGAGGAAACCGGCCTGATCGTGCCGATCGGCGAATGGGTGATCGACCAGGCCTGTGCCCAGATCAAAGCCTGGCAGGATGCGGGCTTGCCGGACATCACCGTGGCGGTGAACCTGTCGGCGCGCCAGTTCCAGCAGGAGAACCTGGCCAGGACGGTGGGCCAGGCCTTGCGTCTGAACGAAGTGGCGGCACGATGTCTGGAACTGGAAGTGACCGAAAGCGCGGTGATGCAGGATCCGGACAAAACCGTGGCCATCCTGCACGAGCTCAAGCAAATCGGCGTGCTGCTGTCGCTCGACGATTTCGGCACCGGCTATTCCAGCCTGAACTACCTGAAGCGTTTCCCCATCGACATACTGAAGATCGACCAGTCCTTCGTGCGCGACATCATCACCGATCCGGACAGCGCCGCGATCGCGGTGACGATCATTTCCCTGGCGCACAGCCTGAGGCGCCGCGTGGTGGCGGAAGGGGTGGAGACCGAGGCGCAGCTCGATTTCCTGCGCCGGCGCCGCTGCGACGAGATGCAGGGCTACTACTTCAGCCGCCCGCTGCCCGCCGAGGAGTTTGCCCGCCTGCTGCAAGAGGGCCGGTCCATTCCGCCGGCGCCGGACCCGGACGGCTGATCCCGGGTTTCCGATCCCACGCCGAGCCGGCGGCCCCCTCCCCGGCTCCAGCGCCGGCAAACGACACGTCCCACCTCCTGGAGATCGTTTTGAGAAAAATCCGCAGCCTGCTCATCGCCAACCGCAGCGAGATCGCCATCCGCGTCATGCGCGCGGCCAGCGAGCTGGGCATCCGCACCGTGGGCATCTACTCCAACGAAGACCGCTTCGCCCTGCACCGCTTCAAGGCCGACGAGAGCTATCTGGTGGGCGAGGGCAAGAAGCCCGTCGCCGCCTACCTGGATATCGGCGACATCATCCGCGTCGCCAAACTCGCGCGGGTGGACGCCATCCATCCCGGCTACGGCTTCCTCTCCGAGAATCCCGATTTCGCCGACGCCTGCCACGATGCCGGCATCGTTTTCATCGGCCCCGCGCCCGAGGTCCTGCGCCAACTGGGCAACAAGGTGACGGCCCGCGCCCTGGCGCAGCGGGTCGGCGTCGCCGTCGTCCCGGCCACCGGGGCGCTGCCCGATGATCCCGACGCCTGCCGCGAGCTCGCGGCGGGAATCGGCTACCCGCTGATGCTCAAGGCCAGCTGGGGCGGCGGCGGCCGCGGCATGCGCGCCATCGAGTGCGCAGCGGAACTCGTCCCGGCCATCGCCGCCGCCCGCCGCGAAGCCGCGGCCGCCTTCGGCAACGACGAGGTCTATCTGGAAAAGATGGTGGTCCGCGCGCGCCACGTGGAGGTCCAGGTGCTGGGCGATGCCCACGGCAACCTGCTGCACCTGTTCGAGCGCGACTGCACCGTGCAGCGCCGCAACCAGAAGGTGGTCGAGCGCGCGCCCGCACCCTACCTCGGCGACGAACAACGCCGGGCGCTGTTCGACTCGGCCCTGAGACTCGCCCGGGGCGTGGGCTACACCCACGCCGGCACCGTCGAATTCCTGATGGATGCCGACAGCGGCAGCTTCTACTTCATCGAGGTCAATCCCCGCATCCAGGTGGAGCACACGGTCACCGAAGAGGTCACCGGCGTGGACATCGTCAAGGCGCAGATCAGAGTCAGCGAAGGCGCCCGCATCGGCGGCGACGACTACCTGCCGGCCCAGACCGACATCCGCCTCTCCGGCCACGCGCTGCAATGCCGGGTGACCACCGAGGACCCGGAGAAGAGCTTCACGCCCGACTACGGCAAGCTCACCGCCTACCGCAGCGCCGCCGGCGCGGGCATCCGTCTCGACGCCGGCACCGCCTACACCGGCGCGGTGATCACCCCGTTCTACGACTCCCTGCTGGTCAAGGTCACCGCCCGCGGCCACGATCCCGAGGAGGCCATCCGCCGCATGGACCGCGCCCTGCGGGAATTCCGCATCCGCGGGGTATCGACCAACCTGGCCTTCCTGGAAAACATCATCGCCCATCCGCTGTTCAAATCCGGCGAGTGCACCACCCGCTTCATCGACGGCACGCCGGAGCTGTTCAGCTTCAAGGCCAAGCGCGACCGGGCCACCCGCCTGCTCAAGTTCATCGGCGAGGTGGTGGTCAATGGCAACCCCGAAATGAAGGGCCGGGCCGGACCCGTCCGCGCCCCGGCCAAGGCCCAGCTCCCTGGGGTCGACCTCGCCGCCCCGCCCGCCCCGGGCAGCCGCGACAAGTTGAAGGAACTGGGGCCGGAGCGGTTCGCCCAATGGCTGCGCCGGGAGCAGCGCGTCCTGCTCACCGACACGACGATGCGCGACGCCCACCAGTCGCTGTTCGCCACCCGCATGCGCAGCGCCGACATGATCGCCGTCGCCCCGCACTACGCGCGCCTGCTGCCCGACCTGTTCTCCCTGGAGTGCTGGGGCGGCGCCACCTTCGACGTGGCCATGCGCTTTCTCAAGGAGGACCCCTGGGAGCGGCTCGCCAGGCTCCGGGAGGCGGTGCCCAACATCCTCCTGCAGATGCTGCTGCGCGCCTCCAACGCGGTGGGCTACACCAACTACGCCGACAACGTGGTGCGCCACTTCGTCAAGCAGGCCGCCGGGAACGGCATGGACGTGTTCCGCGTCTTCGACTCCCTGAACTGGGTGGACAACATGCGCGTGGCCATGGATGCGGTGATCGACAATGGCGCCGTCTGCGAAGCCGCCATCTGCTACACCGGCGACCTGCTCGACCCGGCCCGGCCCAAGTACCAGCTGCGCTACTACGTGGACATGGCCCGGCAACTGGAAGCGGCCGGCGCCCACATCATCGCGGTCAAGGACATGGCCGGCGTCTGCCGGCCCGCGGCCGCCCGCATCCTGATCAAGGCGCTGAAGGAGGAGGTGGGCCTGCCCATCCACTTCCACAGCCACGACACCAGCGGCGGCGCGGTGGCCTCGGTGCTGGCGGCGGTGGACGCCGGCGCCGACGCGGTCGACGCCGCCATGGACGCCATGAGCGGCCTCACTTCCCAGCCCAGCCTGGGCGCCATCGTCGCCGCGCTGGAGCACACCGAGCGGGACTCCGGCCTCGACTGCCGCCGCATCGCGCCCTTCGCCCGCTACTGGGAAGGGGTGCGCCAGCACTACGCCCCCTTCGAGGCGGAGATCCGCGCCGGCACCTCTGACGTCTATCGCCACGAGATGCCCGGCGGCCAATACACCAACCTGCGCGAACAGGCCCGCGCCATGGGCCTGGAACACCGCTGGAACGAGGTGGCCCAGGCCTACGCCGACGTGAATCGGCTGTTCGGCGACATCGTCAAGGTCACCCCCTCCTCCAAGGTGGTGGGCGACTTGAGCCTGTTCATGGTGGCCAACGACCTGAGCCCCGAGGACGTGGCCGACCCGGAGAAGGAAATCGCCTTTCCGGAGTCGGTGGTGTCGATGATGCGCGGCGAATTGGGCTATCCCGCCGACGGTTTTCCCCGGGAGCTCCAGGCCAAGATCTTGAGGGGCGAGCCGCCGATCGAGGGCCGCGCCGGCGCCCATCTGCCCGAGGTCGATCTCGAGGCGGAAAGGCTCAAGGGAGAGAAGACCGTCGGCCGCCACCTCAGCGATACCGACCTGGCTTCCTACCTGATGTACCCCAAGGTCTTCGCCGACTACGCCGAACATCAGCGCCGTTGCGGCGACGTGTCGGTGCTGCCCACCCCGGTGTTCTTCTACGGTCTGGACGAGAAGGACGAGATCGCGATCGAGATCGACAAGGGCAAGACGCTGGTGGTGCGCCTGACCGGGCGCACCGAGCCCGACGACGAGGGCGAGGTCAGGCTGTTCTTCGAACTCAATGGCCAGCCCCGTCCGATGCGCATCGCCAAGGCCGGACTGGCCTCGGCCCGGAAAATCCAGCCCAAGGCCGAGGAGGGCAATCCGGCCCACGTCGCGGCGCCGATGCCCGGCGCGGTGGCCTCGGTCATGGTCAAGCCGGGGCAGAAGATCAGCCGCGGCAGCCCGCTCGTTGCCATCGAAGCGATGAAGATGGAGACCGCCATCCGGGCCGATTGCGACGCCACGGTGGCCAAGGTGCTGGTCTCGCCCGGCGACCGTGTGGCCGCGAAGGACCTGCTGGTCGTCCTGGAGTTTTGAGGGTCGACCAAGTTCCCGCCGTCGCTCAGTCCGTCCAGGCTAAGCTGCGTTGCCACAGCTGCGCTGCGAGCCCCCCATCCTGGGCGGTCTTGCCGGCGGGCTTGGCGCGGCAGTCCTCGTAGTACAGCCCGGTCTCGGCGGCCACAGCCGGCGAGGTCGCGCAATGCAGGCTGGTCATCGCCCCCCTCTCCGGCGAGATCATTCCGAGCTTCAGCAGCGCGCGAAAAGGCTGCGGCAGCGGGCGCCAGATGTCGGAAGCGACGACGCCGGGATGCACGGCGTAGCTGGTGACGCCGCGGCCTTGCAGGCGGCGGCCGAGCTCGGCGCTAAACAGGACGTTGGCCAGTTTCGAGCGGCAATATTCCGCGATCCCCGTCTTCGACCTGGTCGCTTGGCGCACGGCGTCCCAATCGATGCCCGCCGCGCGAAAGTGCGCCCGGCTCGCCACCGTAACGATGCGCGCCGGCGCCGAGTCCTCGATGCGCGCGAGGAGCAGGCGGGTGAGGAGAAAATGCCCCAGGTGGTTGACCCCGAAAGCCAGCTCGAAACCCTCCCGGGTCAGGCCGCGGGTTCCCGCGAGCCCGGCGTTGTTGATCAGGCAATGCAGCGGCAGGCCGCGCGCCAGAAACGCGTCGGCGCAGTGCCGAACCGAAGCGAACGAGCCAAGGTCCAGCGCCAGGAATTCCAGCTTGCCGCAGCCCGGATGGTCGCGAAACTGATCGATCAGCGGCTGCGCGCGCTGGGCGGAGCGGCAGGCCAGGAAGACATGGGCGCCTCGCTCGGCGAGCGTCAAGGCGGTGACCCTGCCGATTCCGGTATTGGCCCCGGTGACCAGTGCGACGCGGCCCGCCAGGGGCTGGCTCAGATTGTTCATGGCAACTCCTAGGTGCGGCGCCGCTTCTCGCTGCGGCAGCATGGCGGCCGGTACTCTTGCGGCGCGCTGGCTGGCGCCACGGCAATCAGCCCAGGCTCGGCAGGCGCAGCCGGCGCAATCGCCGTATCCGCTCGGGGAGACGATCGAGCAGCTCGCGATGGCGGGCGGCGTGCCAGCCGCCGACCAGGGAAACCGCTTCGCGCAGGCGCGGGTCGTCGCCGGCGCAGTGCATCAGCAGCAAGCCGGCGTTGGCCAGGTCGTTCAACTGCCCCAGCTTGTCCTGCAGTTCGCCGAGCGCCAGGAGCAGCCTTTGCAGCGCCCGTCCGGAGGCGAGCGGCGCGAAGAACTCCAGCGCATAGCGCAGGCGTTTGATGCCGATGCGCAACCGGTGCAGCGAGACCGGATCGTCGGCAACGGCCGCCCCGGCCAGGAGCAGCACCCGCTTTCTCAGCCGCTTCAGCCGGCCCTCGGCGAAGGCGGCGAGCGTCTGCTGCGCCGGGACCTCGGCGAGGCCGGCGAGCAGCGCCGCGGCCTGCAGCATCAGCCGGCCGTGAGCGGCGGAGCGCAAGTAGCGCAGCGCCGCCTCGCGCGCCGCATACTGCCGGTCGGTGACGGCGCCGACCAGGGCCGCCAGCCGCGGCTCGTCGGGCAGCGCCCGCATCACCGGCATCGCGATCTCCGCCAGCAGCACGTCGAGGTCGCGCACCCGACCCAGCCGCTCCATCGACTGCCGCAACGGCGGCAGCAACTGGTCGGCAAAGCCTGGCGGCAGGTGCGGCGCGAACAGACGCAGGGCGGCGCGCAGGCGCCTGGTGGCCACGCGCATCTGATGAATGAACTCGGGGTCGTCGCTGGAGAGCGCGCCATCGAGGTTGCATTGCTGATGTTCGAGACAGGACAACGCGATCTTGCGGAAGGCGGAAGGCGGCGGACAATCCGCGGCCAGGGGCACGTCCGGCGCCTTGCAAGGGCTCAGCCGGACATTGCGGTAGAGGCGGTAGCCGCGCTCGGCCTTGGACAGGATCTGCGGCATCAGCGGCAGGCGAAGAGCGAGCGCCTGGGCCAGCTTGAACAGCTCACCGAGGTCGCCGCTCGCGAGCTCCAGCTCCAGCTCGGAGATGGCCTCGCGCCGGCCCGCCGCCGCCACCCAGCCGCGGTCCAGCATCAGGTGAAAGACGTTGCCGGAAGCCGGCTCGAAGCGCCAGGTGGTGCGGCGGTAATTGGTCTCGAACAGCGGCGAGAGTCCCTTGCGCAGGGACGGTCGCTCGAGCTGGCGGCGCACCTGGGGATCGTCGATCGCGGCAAAATCGAAGTGGCCGGCGTAGGGCACCTCCCACTCCGGCCGGGTAGACAGGCCCGCCGCCGAACTGCCGGCGCATTTGACCGTCTGCAGCCAGATCCTGCCCTGCTTGCGCAGCCGCAGGGCGATGCCGCGCCGATGCAGCGAGAGATCGGGGGTGTCGTAGTAGATATTGACGAGTTGCTGGGTGTGCCGGGAATCCGCCCGCTTGAGCAGGG
>JAJZPJ010000244.1 GCA_021811225.1 Pseudomonadota bacterium | reverse complement strand
TGGAGCGTCAGCTGGCCGGTTTCGCCTGGGGCGAACTGTCGCGTCACGAGCCGACCCGGGCGCTGGTCCTGTCGGAAATGCTCGACGCGGGCTTCTCCGGACAGCTCTCGCGCAAGCTGATCGCCGACCTGCCGCCGGAGCTGACGCCGGACGACGCACGCAAGTGGCTGAAGGGTGCGGTCAATCGCCGCCTGCGCACCCTGGGCGAGGACAACGACATCATCGAGCGCGGCGGCGTGTTCGCCCTGGTCGGTCCCACCGGCGTGGGCAAGACCACGACCACCGCCAAGCTCGCGGCGCGCTGCGTGGTGCGTTACGGCGCCGACAAGCTGGCGCTCCTGACCACGGACGGTTATCGGATCGGCGCCCACGAACAGTTGCGCATCTACGGCCGGATTCTCGGCGTGCCGGTGCATGTGGTGCGCGACGGCGAGGATCTGCGCCACACCCTGGCCGACCTGCGCGACAAGCACATGGTGCTGATCGACACCGTCGGCATGAGCCAGCGCGACCGGATGGTGGCCGAGCAGGCGGCGATGCTGATGCAGGCGGGCGAGGTCAATCGCCTGCTGCTGTTGAACGCCACCAGCCGCGGCGACACCCTGGACGACGTGGTGCGCGCCTACGCCGGCGAGGATCTGGCCGGCTGCATCATCACCAAGATGGACGAGGCCGCCTCGCTGGCGCCGGCCATCGACGTCGCGGTGCGCCACGGCTTGCTGCTGACCTATGTCGCCAACGGTCAGCGCGTGCCGGAAGATCTGTATCTGCCCAATCGCAATTACCTGCTGCATCGCGCCTTCAAGCTGCCGACCGAGAGCTCGCCGCACCGTCTGCACGACGATGAGCCCGGCCTGGCGGCATCGCCGCGTCCGGGCGCGAAGAGCGACGGCAGCCTGTCCGCGGGAGCCGCCCTTGTCTGATTGGCCGGTGGGCGGCGTCGCCCCCTGGCCGGGCGATCAGGCGGACGGCCTGCGCCGCCTGTTCGGCACCCGCGCGCCGCAGGTGGTGGCCTTCGCTTCGGGCCGCGAGGCTTGCGGCCGCACCACGCTGCTGGTGCAGACCGCCGCGGCGCTGGCGGCGGCAGGGCACGGCGTGCTGATCATCGACGAGAACGGCGCGCCCAACAATGCCGTTTCCGCCTTCGGCCTGACCGCCCGCCACGACCTCTTCAACGCCTTGAACGGCGATCGCCCGCTGCGCCAGGTGATGCTGCAGGCGGCGCCGCTGTTGCGCATCCTGCCGGCGGCGCGTGCCGCCCGGGAACTCGACCACGCCAGCCGGCTGGCCGCCACCGCCCGTGCGCACCTGGCCGATTGCCTGCAGGAAATGCAGCGCGGCGTCGGTTTCGTCTTGATCGACACGGCCATGCGCCGCGGCGGCCACCTCTCGCCGCTGGCCTTGGCGGCGCGCCACATGACGGTGGTGGTGGCGGCGCAGAGTTCGGCGATCACCAATGCCTATGCGCTGATCAAGCGCATCGCCCAGGAGCGCAGCCGCGACGGCTTCCAGGTGGCGATCACCCGGGCCAGGAGCGGCGACGAGGCGCGCGCGATTTTCGACAACATGCGGCGGGTGGCGCGCGAGCATCTGGCGGTGCGCCTGGACTATCTCGGCGCGGCCCTGGTGCCGGTCACCGACAATCTGGCCGAGGCGCTGCTGCAACGTCTGCCGCCGGTGAATGAGGAGGGCCCGGGCAACGGTTTCGCGCTCCCCGCCTTCGGTTTTGATCAGATGACCGGGGTAGAGCAGGCAGGCAGCCGGATCGGCATGGCGACGCTGGATTCGGTGGTATAGTTTGGGCGGTCGGCGGACATGCCAGCCCAACCATTTCGACCAAGATGTACAACGCCCAAGGGGTCCTGGACAAGGATCAGTTCGTCTCGCAGTATGCGCCTCTGGTCAAGCGCATCGCCTACCATTTGATGGCCAAGCTGCCGCCCAGCGTCCAGGTCGAGGACCTGATCCAGAACGGCATGCTCGGCCTGCTCGATGCCGTCGGCCGCTTCGAGGACGGCCTCGGCGCCCAGTTCGAGACCTATGCCGCGCAGCGCATCCGCGGCGCCATGTTGGACGGCTTGCGCGAGAACGACTGGCTGCCGCGCGGCCTGCGCCGCGACATGCGCCGCATCGAAGCGGCGATCGACGCGCTGGAGCAGGCCTGCGGCCGGCCGCCGACCGAGGGCGAGCTGGCGCAATCGCTCGGCCTGTCTTTGTCCGATTATCAGAAGCTGCTGCAGGAGGCGCGCGGCCACCAGCTGGTCTATCTGGAGGATATCGGCGATCGCAGCGATGAGGATTTCCTGGAACGCAACTTTGCCGCTCCGGGACTCGACCCGCTGGCGATGCTGCTCGGCCAGGACATGCGCGCAGCCCTGGTGCGCGCCATCGAGGATCTGCCGGAGCGGGAGAAGATGATGATGGCGTTGTACTACGACGAGGAGCTGAACCTGCGCGAGATCGGCGAGGTGCTGGGGGTGAGCGAGTCGCGCGTCTGCCAGTTGCATACCCAGGCCATCGCCCGCTTGAGGTGCCGGATTCTGGGCGCCTCGCCGAAGAAGCCGGGCTGAGGATTCCAGCGCATGGACCTGATCAGTATTTTCGGGCTCACCGTCGGCTTGTCCGCGATCCTTTTCGGGCAGATGCTCGAAGGCGGCCATGTTTCCTCGCTGATACAGCCCACCGCGATGCTCATCGTCCTGGGCGGCACCCTCGGGGCGGTGATGCTGCAAAGCCCGCTGTCGGTGTTCATGGCCGCCCTCAGAATGGGCAAGTGGGTGTTCCTGCCGCCGTCCCTGTCGTCCAGCTTTCGCATCAACAAGATCGCCGGTTGGAGCCAGATCGCGCGCAAGGAAGGGCTCTTGGCGCTGGAGGCGGAGATCGATCAATTGACCGATCCGTTCGACCGCAAGGGTCTGCATCTGCTGGTCGATGGCGCCGAACCCGAGCGCCTGCGGGAACTGCTGGAGATCGAGATCGGCGCCTGGGAGACGCGGATGCGGCTCGCCGCCCGGGTGTGGGAGTCGGCCGGCGGCTATTCGCCGACCATCGGCATTCTGGGCGCGGTCATGGGGCTGATCCACGTCATGGAGAACCTCTCCGATCCGTCCAAGCTCGGCGCCGGCATCGCGGTCGCCTTCGTCGCCACCATCTACGGCGTCGGCCTGGCCAACCTGGTGTATCTGCCCATCGCCAAGAAATTGATGACCACCATCGGTCGCCTGGTCTCCCTGCGCGAAATGTACGTCGATGGCCTCGTCGGCATCGCCAATGGGGACAATCCCCGCACCATAGAGAGCCGCATGCAGGGCTACATCGGATGAATACCGGTAACCGGACCGCGCAGCGCGAGGGTGCGGGGATTGCGGCGCAGGCTAACTTGGGTACCAAGTTAAGCGCGCGCAGCGCGCGGCCGCAGCCACAATGGGTGAGCACCATAGAGAGCCGCATCGGATGAATACCGGTAACCGGACCGCGCAGCGCGAGGGTGCGGGGATTGCGGCGCAGGCTAACCGCCGTAGGTCGGCCTTCAGGCCGACGGCCCCCATCGCCGTTCAGCCCCTACCTTAGCTCGACCGGATGAGCCGTCGTCGCCAACAGGAA
>JAJZPJ010000243.1 GCA_021811225.1 Pseudomonadota bacterium | reverse complement strand
TCCCGGTCGGTCAGGGCTTCGAACAGCGCCATCATGCCGCCGCATTCGGCCAGCAGCGGCTTGCCGGCAGCGACGTGGGCGCGCAGGCCCGCCCACAGATCGGTGCGGGCGGACAGGATAGGTGCGTGCAGCTCCGGATAGCCGCCTGGCAGCCAGACCGCATCGGCGGCCGGCAAGGGATCTCCCGCCAGCGGCGAGAAGAAACGCAGCTCAGCGCCGAGGTCCTGCAGGACGTCCGCGTTGGCCGGGTAGATGAAGCCGAAGGCGGCGTCGCGGGCGACGGCGATGGTCTTGCCCGCGAGCAAACGCGGCAAGTCCGCCTGCGCCGCCGCCGGGAACCGGACCGGTGGCGGCAGGCTCGCCGCGCCGGTCTCCTCCAGTCGGTCGGCGAGACGGTCGAGGCGGGTCTCCAGATCCTCGATCTCGGCCGCCTGGAGCAGGCCGAGATGGCGCTCGGGCAGCGCGGCTTCGGCATCTTTCGGCAGGGCGCCGTACCAGGCCATGCCTTCGGGCAGGCTGGCTTCGAGCATCGAGGCGTGGCGAGGGCTGCCGACCTGGTTGGCGAGGACGCCGGAGAAGGGCAGGCCCGGCCGGAAGCTCGCCAGTCCGTGGGCGATGGCGCCGAAGGTCTGGGCCATGGCGCCGGCGCCGATCACCGCGAGCACCGGAATGCCGAAGCGGACGGCGATGTCGGCGCCCGAGGGCTGGCCGTCGAACAGGCCCATGACGCCCTCGACCAGGATCAGCTCGGCCTCCTGCGCAGCCTGCCGGAGGCGCTGCGCCGCGTCCTGCTCGCCGCACATGCCGAGGTCCAGGTTGTACACCGGATGGCCGCTGGCCGCCGTGAGGATCTGCGGATCGAGAAAATCCGGGCCGCACTTGAACACCCGCACGCGCCGGCCCGATCGGGCATGCAGGCGCGCCAACGCGGCGGTGACCGTGGTCTTGCCCTGGCCGGACGCGGGCGCGGCGACGAACAGCGCCGGGCAGGAGATGGACCCTTCCCCCATTCCCCTGCCCAGGGCAGGGGGTGAGCGCGGTTCGTCCCTGCGGGACTCCATGTTGCACCCTGGCTCCGCCTTGGGGCGGCTCGGCGACGGAGCCGTCACCATTCGATGCCCGGCTGGGCCTTGATGCCGGCGGCGAAGGCGTGCTTGACCGGGGTCATGTCGGTGACGGTGTCGGCGGCGGCGACGAGTTCGGCCGGCGCGCCCCGGCCGGTGACCACGACGTGCTGAGCCGCCGGGCGGGCGGCGATGTCGGCCAGCACCGTGGGCAGATCCAGGTAGCGGAGCTTCAGGGCGATGTTCAGTTCGTCCAGCAGCACCAGGCCGATGCCTTCGTCCCGGAGCAGCTTCTTCGCCTCGTCCCACGCCGCCCGGGCCTTGGCGATGTCGCGCGCCTTGTCCTGGGTCTCCCAGGTGAAGCCCTCGCCCATCACGCGGTAGGTCACCTCATCGGGAAAGCGGCGGAAGAACCGCTCCTCGCCGGTCATCTGGGAACCCTTGATGAACTGGACGACGCCGACCTTCATGCCGTGGCCCAGCGCCCTGGCCACCATGCCGAAGCCCGAGCTCGACTTGCCCTTGCCGTTGCCGGTGGTGACGACCAGGACGCCGCGCTCGATCCGGGCGGCCTCGATCTGGGCGTCGATCACCGCCTTCTTGCGCTGCATGCGCTTGCTGTGGCGTTCGGCATCGTCCGACATAATGGCTCCCCTCCGGGCTGGCTAGCGAAAATCCCGTGTGCAGTATTCGCATTCCTAGAACGGGTCCGCTTCGAGCGCGCCGGGCTGCGCTCGATCCCGGCCTGCGTCCCCGCGGGCCGGGTGGTTGCATTTGGCAACGGGCAGGAGATGAAGGCTGGCGTGACGTGGGACATTCGCGCACCGGCCGCCGCTCCCCCGCGACGTTTCCGCTCGTCGATGTCCGTGGCCGGTCTCCGGGCTCGGAAGATTTAATCCATCGCCTTCCCGAGCGGTTCGCTCAGTGGCGCATCGATGGACTCGCGCTTCCTTACCGTTGCGGGGGCAGCACTGGCATTGCGTCAAGACGCGACGCGCACCAGTTTCCCGTTTCACCCGACGGCGGATTTTGCCGTCCGGGCACCGCGGACATTCGCGCCAAAAGGCGGTCACCTTATCTTGTGGCAATCGCCTGGTGGCGTAGGCAAAATTCTATAGTAAATCTGGCGAGACAAGTTCGGCAAAAATGATGGCAGGCGCGCACCGCGCCAATTTTCGGCGGCCCAACTGCGCAAGCGGATGCGACCTGTCGAGCTACGATGTTCGATTCGTGTCGATGGCCGCTCGGTGGCCTGCCTAGCGAGCGAGAGCGGATTTTCGACTTTGCTTGGTCGAAACGGCGCCGTTCAGGGGACCGCCGTCCAGCGCAACGCCAGGTAAGCCGCGACGATCGCCAGCGTCGCGAGCGTCACCGGGATGCCGACGCGGGCGTGCGCCCGCCAGCCGATCGCGATGCCGCGCCGCGCGGCGGCGTCGACGACGATGATGTTCGCGACGCTGCCGACGATGAACAGGTTGCCCGCCAGCGTGCTCACCAGCGCCAGCATCGGTCCGGCCAGCGAGTGTGCGACGCTGGGCAGCAGCAGCATCACCGCGGGCACGTTGGAGACGATGTTCGACAGCAAGAAGGTCGCGGCGAACAGCGGTCCCAGATGCTGCAGCGGCACTCCCGCCGCCGCCAGATCGGCGACCACGCGCGCGGGCAGACCGGTCTTCTGCAGCCCGTGGTTGACCACGAACAGACCGATGAACAAGACCAGCAGCTCCCAGTCGACCAGGCCCAACATCCGGCGCGAATGCAGGCGGCGGCTGGTCAGCAGCACGCCGGCGCCGGTCAGCGCGACCACTTCGCGCGGCCAATCGGTAAACAGGAAGCAGGCGACGATCGCCAGCACGACGGCCAGACCCTTGATCGTCTGCCAGGTGTCGAGCGGGATGTCTTCTTCCGGTCCCGCGGCGCGCGTCGGGATGGCGGTCGCGTCGACCAGTCGCCTCCCGGTCAGCGCCAGCAGCAATGCCCAGGTCGCCAACAGGCCCAACCCGACGGGTAGCGCCGCCTCCCGCAGGTAGCCGGAGAACGACAGGCGCAGCGTCTCGCCGATCAGCATGTTCTGCGGATTGCCGATCAGGGTCGCGGCCGAGCCGATGTTGGCGCTGCAGGCCAGCGCCAACAGATAGGGTTGCGGCGCGAGGCGCCGGCCGCGGCAGGCGTCGATCAGCACCGGCGCCACGGCGAGGCAGACGATGTCGTTGCTGAACACGGCCGACAGCGCTGCCACCAGCAGGATCAGCGCGCCCAGCAGCAACGGCGGCGTCAGCGGCAGCCGGGCAACCCGGCGCGTCAGGCTGCCGTAGAAACCGCCCAGGCGCATCTGCGCCGATACGACCATGAAGGCGAACAGCAGGATCAGGGTCGGCAGATGGACCGATCGGGCCGCCTCATCGAGGCTCAGCGCATGGCATCCGATCAGCGCGATCGCCCCCAGCAGCGCGACGCCGGTGCGGTCTAGCTGCAGCAGCGGCAAGCCGCCCAGGATCATCCCCAGATAGACGACGATGAAGATAGCGACGACGAGTTCGTTCATTTCTGCGCCA
>JAJZPJ010000242.1 GCA_021811225.1 Pseudomonadota bacterium | reverse complement strand
AGCACCTGTGGCAGCACACCGTGCAGGATCACCTGCAAGGGCGTTCCGCCGGCGGCGCGCGCCGCCTCGATCGGCGCCGGGTCGGTGTGTTCGATGGCCTCGGCGAAGAACTTGCCGACCATGCCGACCGAGTGCAGGCCGAGCGCCAGCACGCCGGGCAAGGCGCCGAAGCCGACCGCGGCCACGAAGATGATGCCGAGGATCAGTTCCGGGACCGAGCGCAGGGCGTTCAGCATTGCGCGCGCCGCCTGGTACACGAGCGGGTGTGGCGCGGTGTTGCGCGCCGCCAGGAACGCGAGCGGCACCGAGAACGCCACCGCCAGCGCCGTGCCGGCGATGCTCATGGCGAGCGTGTCGAGCAAGGGCTTGATCCAGTTGCGCCAGTCGCTGAAGTTGGGCGGCAGCATTTCGCCCAGCAGGCTGATGAGGCTGGGCACGCCCTCCGCCAGGCGCGGGCCGTCGAACAGCCCGACGTAATAGGCGCACGCCAGAATAACGGCGACCATCCCCGCAAGCCGCAGTGCCTCGCGGTTCCAGGTGCGCTGCTCGGCATAAAGCAGCTGATCGTAACTTTGCGACATAGAGGGTCTCCTGCCCGTTTGGGGCGTCTGTCACCAACATAAATCGTACCCAGTCCTGCTCATCCCACTTTCCCTTTCCTCCTGCAGGGGGAGGAAAGGGTGGGAATCGGGTGCCGGTACTGTTTTTTGCCAGGCGCTCTTACTGGAACTTGGCCAGGTCGATCTTCAGCAAGGGACCGAGGTTGCGCACCACGTCGTAGTGCTTGTCCGTGATGACGTCAAAACCCTCGGCTTTGAACGCCTTGAGCACCGCCGGGTCCTTGATGTTGAGGAAGGCGTTGCGGATCTTGTCCTTCAGCGCAGGCTTGAGGTTCGAGCGCAGGACCCACGGGTACTGCGGGAAGGGTTTGGAGTAGGCCAGCACCTTCACCTTGTCCGGGCTCACCATCTTGCGCTCGACCAGCGACTCGAAGATCGGACGGCTCAGGCCGCCTGCCTGGGCATGGCCGTTCTGCACCGCCAGGGCCACCGCGTCGTGCGAACCGACAAAGTGCTCCTTGTAGTCGGTCCCGACATTCAGACCCTGCTCGGCCAGCATCGATTTCGGGATCAGGTGGCTGGAGGTCGAGACCTTGTCGCCGTAGGCCATGTTCTTGCCCTTGATATCGCCGATCGTCTTCACGCCCGACGAGGCGTTGGCGATCACCACCGATTGGTAGGTCGTGCTGCCCTTGACCTTGAGCGCCGCAAACGGCTCGATCTCGCTCTTCTGGCGCGCGAGCACGTAGGACAGCGGCCCGAAATAGGCCAGATCCAGGCGGCCGTGGCGCATGGCCTCGATCATCGACGAGTAGTCGGTGGTGACGATCAGTTCGATCTTCTTGCCGAGCTGCGCTTCAAGATAATCCTTGAGACCCTGGTTGTTCTTGATGACGGTGGAGGCATTTTCGTCCGGCAGCAGCGCCACCTTCAGGGTTTCCGGGTCCGGGTCGGGCGCGGCATGTGTGGTGGCGGCGAACGCCAGGGCGGCGATGAAAGTCAGAAGTTTTTTCATGGTTCAGTCCTCGATGGTTGCAAATTCATAAACAGAAGTTGAAGGTGTGACAGGTGGGGTGACCGGCATGGCAACGCCCTGACCGGATTGCTGATAGATGGCTTGAAGTACGTCCGGCGTAAGGCCAGACGGCGCGCCATCGAATACCACACGTCCCTGCGCGAGGCCGATGACGCGGTCAGCATAAGCCTGCGCTAGATCAACCTGATGCAAACTAACCACGGTGGTAATGCCATCCTCACGGCCGATGCGCTGCAACTGCGCCAACACATTGTGCGAAGTCGCCGGGTCGAGGCTCGCCACCGGTTCGTCGCCGAGCATCAGGCGTGGCTGCTGCGCAAGCGCACGGGCGATTCCGACGCGTTGCTGCTGACCACCGCTCAATCGATCGGCGCGCTCCAGTGCCTTGTGCAGGAGGCCGACGCGCTCCAGACATTCGAGGGCGATGCGCCGTTCCGCCAGCGGCAGCGGGAACATGCTGCGTAGCGCCGAGTGATAGCCGATGCGGCCGAGCAACACATTGGCGAGCGCGCTGTGGCGTCCAATCAGCTGGTGCTGCTGGAAGATCATGCCGGTACGCTTGCGGTGCTCGTACAACCGGCGGCGGTTGTCGAGGCTGCCCAATCCCTCGACCGTGATACTGCCTCCCGAAGGCGGCGTCAGATGGTTGAGGCAGCGCAACAGCGTGGACTTGCCTGCGCCCGAAGCGCCCAGCAAGACCGTGAACTCGCCCTGCCGGAAGTGCAGCGAGGACGAGTGCAGCGCCGTCATGCCTCCGGGATAAGTGACATGGACATCGTTCATGTGGATCATGGCTCCTCCTCGCATCAAAAAATAGGATTCGATTTCATCATCAAGGTGAGCCAAGATTCATGAAAACCAATGGAGGGGATCCTAGGCGCTTTACGTGACAGGAAAGTGAACGCTGTTTGACGTATTTATGATGGAAACGCAGATGGCCAGCGCATGCGAATCCCGCAATTGGAGTTGTTCACGAGCGACCTGCGGCAGACAAGCTTGATGAAAATATGCCGTTACTCGAGAAACAAAAATGCTGGGTAGTTTTTAGTTTGAAATACGCCGCAGCTGTGAAACCACAATCCCTGCGGAAAATAAGACTAGTCGAATCGGATAGCGCTCCACTCCATACCTTCAGTCTGTGAGTGGCCTTTTTGAAAAATGTGAATGGCCAGAAGGGCCGACCTGTTGTCCGTGAATAGGCCCGCCGAGCGACTGCTCCGCTTGGATACCTGCCTTTGAACCGCTGAAGGATCGACCGGCAGCATAGGGGTCGAGTGCCGTCTGTCACCGATAGCGCAAGCGGTCGTTCAGGCCGCGTTCCGCGCCAACGTCTGCAACCTGCGCTACTCCGGCCACTCAACTGGGCTATAGCCACCGGCAGCAATGGCCGATGACTTGCCAACCATGCCAGCTCAGCCGCCGACAGCTTACTAAGGTACACCGGCCGTCCAGGAATGCATGTTTTCGGCTCATTCAGTGACCACAGTTGGCCGATTTCTACCCGAGAAGGAACAACCCGAGCTTGCACTATCTGTCAGTTCAAGCCTGAACCTACCTACAGGCCCCCTCAATCCAGATCGGTCGGGTCCGCGCGCAGCATCAGGCGCGCGAGTTCGGCGGCGGAGCCGGTGTGCGTTTTCTCCATCACGTGCTGGCGATGCACGTGCACGGTCTTTTCGCTGATGTCCAGCTCCCGCGCGATCAGCTTGTTGGGCAGGCCGTGCGCCACCCGCAGCGCCACCTCCCGTTCGCGCGGCGACAGCCGTTCCAGCAGCGCCTGCGCCTGGTCGTGGCGCCGTTCCGCCGACAGTTGCCGGGCGCTGCGGCGCACCGCCTGGGTCACCGCGTCGAGCAGCACCTGGTCCTTGAACGGCTTTTCCAGAAAATCGCAGGCCTCCTGCTTCATCGCCTGCACCGCCAGCGAGACATCGCCGTGGCCGGTGATGAATATGATCGGCAGGGTGCGGCCCTGGGCGCGCAGCACCTGCTGCAGTTCCAGCCCGCTCATGCCCGGCATGCGGATGTCCAGCACCA
>JAJZPJ010000021.1:10895-20421 GCA_021811225.1 Pseudomonadota bacterium | reverse complement strand
GTCGCTATCATCATTACCGACCTGGCGGCCCCATCGAGTACGTCAATCCGCGCCTGATGAAGTCCGGCGAGACTCCGGTGGCCGAGTACCAGCGGCTGTGGCAGACGATTTCCAGCGGCCGCAAATGGGCCGGAGGATTGCACAAGCGCAAGAAAAGCGGCGAGCTCTTGTGGGAATTCGTCCGTATCATGCCCGTCGTTTCTGACAAAGGGGTCATCATCAATCATATGGCGGTGAAGGAGGACATCACCCAGCGCAAGGCGTCGGAACTGCGCGAGCGGATAGAGCAGGAACAGATCCTGCACAACGCCCGTCTCATCGCCATGGGCGAGATGGCGGCCGCCCTGGCGCACGAGCTGAACCAACCGCTGACGGCGATCGTCAACTACGCCGGGATGGTCGAGCGCTTGTTGACGACTGATGCGCCCGACCGGCAGCGGCTGCAGCAGATCCTCGCATACATCAAGGAGGAGGCCTTACGCGGGGGCAAGATCTTGTGGTGGATGCGCGACTTCGTCCGCAAGCGGGAGCCGCAACGCGAGCCGGCGGACCTCAACGGTGTCGTCAGGAGCGTGGTTCGCCTGGCGCAGATCTCGGCGCGCGCCAGCGACGTCTCGATCGAAATGGTTTTTGCCGAGGAAACCTCGAAACTGCCGATCGACCGGGTTCAGATCGAGCAGGTGCTGTTCAACTTGATCGGCAACGGCATCGAGGCGATGGGGAGCGTTGCGGGCGAACGGCGACTTGAGATCGCGACTCGTCTTGTCGAGGAAGCGAATGAGCTGCACGTGTCGGTGCGCGACCACGGTTGCGGCTTGCCCGATCGGATCGCCGTGGATCTGTTCTCTCCGTTCTTCACCACCAAACCCGGGGGCATGGGCCTAGGACTGTCGATCTGTCGCGGCATTGTCGAAGCGCACGGTGGCCGCATTTGGGCCGTACCGAACGACCATGGCGGCACGACCTTCTATTTCTCGCTGCCCTTGGCGCGTCAGCTGACTTGACTGAGCCGGGCATCGTTGGCATCGTCGAGGATGACGAGAGCGTCAGGCGATCGTTGTGCTTGCTCATCGAATCGCTCGGTGTTGTTGTCAGGAGCTATGCCACCGGCCAGCAGTTTCTCGCCGATCCGCAGTGCGGGGATTGCGACTGCCTGGTGCTGGACGTGCGCATGCCCGGCTTGAGCGGCCTGGAGGTGCAAGTGAGGCTCAAGGAACGGGGTATCCGCTTGCCGACGATTTTCATGAGCGGATATGGCGATGTCCCGATGGCGGTTCAGGCGATGCGTAACGGCGCCCTGGATTTTCTGCAAAAGCCCGTCAACGATCAGGCCTTGCTCGACAAAGTGCAGCAGGCGATCGAACTCGGGCGGAAGCGGCGGGACCAGGCAGCGCAGCGCGCAGAGGTCGCCGCCTTGCTGTCTTCGCTGACATCGCGCGAGCGGGAAATCATGCGGCCGCTGGTTGCCGGCAAGATGAACAAGAAGATCGCGGCCCAGCTCGGCATCAGCATCCGGACGGTGGAGGAACACCGGGCCAACATCCTGCGGAAGATGGGGGTGCGTAGCATCGCCGAGCTGCTGCTGCTGTTGATCAGCTCAAGCCGTGAGCCAGACCCAACACCCTAGCTGAGATCCGACATCTTCTGGGCTTGGCCTCCCCGTATAACTACGGGTGGCCGCCAGTAATATCCCTGATTCACACCTCTCTTTAGATCTAATACCATCTAAATAACGCAGATGGCATTTGCGTCGACGCAAGCTTTGGCACTCCAGGTTTTGCTCTGTCCCCATGGACATCCCCGAATCGAAGGTCTCCGCCACTCCCGGCATGGACTTGCTCGCTCCCGTCATGACCACCGCTGTCGCGGGTGCGCTGTTCGGCGTGCTCGCCGGTGGTGGCGGCCTCGTGGTCTGGGCGGTCGCTGCGCTGCTGCTCGTCCTTGCCGCAGTGCTCGGACTGTCGCTGCAGCGCCGCGCATCGGCGCGGCTGGCGGCGGCACAGCGCGCCCACCGCGAAGCGGCAGCGCGCACCCGGTCGGAACTCGGCGACTACGCCGCCAGCCTGCACGGCATTTGCGATGCCGTCCTGCCGCGCTGGCAGCGGCATATCGGCATTTCTCGGCAACAGACGGAACAAGCCATTACCGGTCTGGCCGGGGAATTCCATGAGATCTCGCATAAGCTCGAAGCGGCCGTAGCCACCTCGCGCTCTGCCGCGGCCGGGATGGGTGACGGCAACGGCGGCATCAGCGCTCTGATCGTCGCCGTGCGAGCGGAACTCCTGGCGCTGGTGGCCTCGATCGGGGCCGCGCTCGACACCAAGAAAGGCTTGCTGATCGAGATCCGCAGCCTCGCCGGGCTCACCGACGAACTCAAGCGGATGGCGGCGGAAGTGGCGGCCATCGCCAGCCAGACCAACTTGCTGGCCCTGAACGCCGCCATCGAGGCAGCGCGCGCCGGCGAGCACGGCCGCGGCTTTGCCGTCGTCGCCGACGAAGTGCGCAAGCTATCCACGCTCTCGGGCCAAACCGGCAAGCTGATCCGTCAGCGGGTGGAGGCCGTTGATGTCGCCATCGGTAATACCCTCGTCGCCGCAGACGCCCTGGCGGCCAGTGATGCAGAGGTCGTCAGGGAGGCCGAAGCCGTGGTCAATAAGGTCGTCGACCGCTTCGACGGCGCCGCCGGTTCGCTGGTGCACACGGCCGACCGGCTGCAGGCGGAAGGCGAGGGCGTGCGCGAGCAGATTGTGAGTGTGCTGGTGGACCTGCAATTCCAGGATCGTGTGAGCCAAATCCTGAGCCTGGTCGAAGGCGACATCGAGCGCCTGGGCGAGCGCCTCGACGGCGACCGGCAGACCCTCGCCAGTGGCGTCACGCCGGCGACGATCGACAGCGGCGAATGGCTGAAGCGCCTCGAGTCGACCTATACCACGCTCGAACAGCACGAGCACGGCGCGCAGGGCTCGGCGAATGCGGCGGCGGATGGCGGAATCACGTTTTTTTAGGAGAGAGGAATGGCCAAAACCATATTGATCGTGGATGACTCGGCGTCACTGCGCCAGGTCGTCCATCTCACGCTGAAGAGCGCCGGCTACGACGTAATCGAGGCCTGCGACGGCAAGGATGCGCTGGTCAAGCTCGACGGCAAGAAGGTGCACCTCATCATCTCGGACGTGAACATGCCGAACATGGATGGCATCTCGCTGCTGCGCGAAGTGAAGAAGCACCCGAACTACAAATTCACTCCGGTGATCATGCTCACCACCGAAGCGGGAGAGACCCGCAAGCTCGAAGGTCAGGCCGCCGGTGCCAAGGCCTGGGTGGTGAAACCGTTTCAGCCCCAGCAAATGCTCTCCGCCGTATCCAAACTGGTGATGTAAGGAGAGCGATATGGGTTTACACCTGGAACAGACGTCCACCGGCACCCGCCTGACCATAGACGGCGAGATGACCGTGCAATGCGCCTGGAAACTACGCGACGAGATGCTCGCGCTGCTGCCGCGGGAAGGCGAACTGGAGGTAGATCTCTCCGGTGTCAGCGAAATCGACAGCGCCGGACTGCAGCTCATGCTCCAGGTGAAGCGCAGCCACGGGCCGGCTTTGCGCTTCATCAACCATTCCCCGGCGGTGCTGCAAATTCTCGATGTCGGCCATCTGGCGGCGCACTTTGGCGACCCGATGGTGATTCCCTCGGGCGAGCGTACCTTCGGGCAGTCCTGAGCCCAGGAGCATGACCATGCTGGACATGAAAGCGGCACAGCAGACATTCTTCGAGGAGAGTAGCGAGCTGCTGCAACAGATGGAGGACCTTCTGCTCGCCTTTGAAGCTGGCACGGCGGATGAGGACATGGTCAATGGCTTGTTTCGCGCCGCCCATACCATCAAGGGTTCGGCAGGATTGTTCGGCCTGGACGAGATCGTGCGCTTCACCCATGTGCTGGAGAGCGTCCTCGAGCGGCTGCGCAAGGGCGAAATCGCGATCGACCCGGAACTGGTGAGCCTGCTCCTGGCCAGCGGCGACCAGATCGGCACTCTGGTGGCGGCAGCGGCGGCGGAGGCCGAACCGGACGAGGCGGCCAGGGGGAGAAGCGACGAACTGCTGGCGCGGCTGCAGGCCTACCTGCCGACCCAGGCCGGGAACCCGCCGGTGGCGGATGTGGCGTCCGCCCCTGATCCGGTCTCGGCCTCCGGCGGCGGACCGCTCGGCGCTGACACCTGGCATCTGTCGCTGCGCTTCAGTCCCGAAGTGCTGAAGATGGGCATGGATCCCATCGCCTTCATCCGCTATCTCGGCACCCTGGGCGACGTCGTGCATCTGGAAACCCTGGCCGACGCCCTGCCGGCGTTCGCCGACTACGATCCCGAGGCTTGCTATCTCGGCTTCGAGCTGGACTTGCGCAGCGCCGCGAGCCGGCAGGAAATCGAAGCGGTGTTCGAGTTCGTCAAGGACGACGCGCAGATCAGGATCCTGCCGCCCCATGCCCGGGCGGAGGAATACATTGCCCTGATTCTCGAACTGCCGGAGGACAACGCCCGGCTGGGCGAGATGCTGATTGCCGGCGGTGCGTTGACGCGCCGCGAGCTCGACGGGATGCTTGCCGCCCAGGCGAGCGAAGCGCAGGGCGGACAACGGCTGGGCGAGCTTCTGGTGCACACCGGGATGGTTTCGCCGCCGGTGGTCGAGGCGGCACTGGAGAAGCAGAAGCAGACGCAGGACAGACGACAGGCCGAAGCCAGAAGCGTCAAGGTGCCCTCGGACAAGCTCGATCTCCTGATCGATCTGGTGGGCGAGCTGGTGATCGCCGGCGCCGGCACCCAGCTCCTCGCTCGGGGCAGCCACCGGGTCGATCTGACCGAGTCCGCGGCCGAGGTGATGCGCCTGGTCGAGGACGTACGCGATGCGGCGCTGCGCCTGCGCATGGTGCAGATCGGCGAGGTTTTCGGGCGCTTCCCCCGGGTGGTGCGCGACCTCAGCCGCGAACTGGGCAAGGATATCGAACTCAAGGTGAGCGGGGCGGAGACGGAACTCGACAAGTCGATGGTCGAGCGCCTGGGCGACCCGCTGATGCACCTGGTGAGGAATGCCATGGACCACGGTTTCGAGCCGACCGACGTGCGCCTGGAAAAGGGCAAGCCGGCCAGGGGCAGCCTGGTGCTCAACGCCAGCCACGAGTCGGGCAACATCGTGATCGAAGTGAAGGACGACGGTGGCGGCCTGGATCGCGAACGGATCTTGGCCAAGGCGCTGGAGCGCGGCCTGGTCCAGCCGGCTCAGACCCTGAGTGATGACGAGGTCTATCAACTGATCATGTTGCCTGGCTTCTCCACGGCGGAGAAAGTCACCAATCTTTCGGGCCGAGGCGTCGGCATGGACGTGGTGAGAAGCGGCATCGAGGCGCTGCGCGGCTCGATCGAGATCCGCAGCCGGCCGGGCGCTGGCACCGCGATCCGCTTCTGCCTGCCGCTGACCCTGGCGATCATCGACGGCTTCCTGATCGATGTCGGGGAATCCAGTTTCGTCCTGCCGCTGGACATGGTGGTCGAATGCATCGAACTCGACGCCGGGGCGGAGGCGCAGCACAGCGATTACCTCAACCTGCGCGGGGAAGTGCTGCCGCTGGTGCGCCTGCGCGAGCTGTTCCGGGTCGGCGATAAACGGGCGCGGCGGCAGAACGTGGTGGTGGTGCATTACGCCGGCCGCCGCGCGGGCCTTGTGGTGGACGAACTTCTGGGCGAGTGCCAGACCGTGATCAAGCCGCTGGGTGTGCTCTTCGCCAGGCTGCGCGGGATCTCCGGCTCGACCATCCTGGCCAGCGGCGAAGTGGCTTTGATTCTCGATGTGGCAGCCCTGGTCGGGGCAGTCACCCGCCACAGCGGCAAGACGGTCGCAGCGGTGCGGGCAGCCTGAGGGTGGCTCGAGTTCGACATGAGTGCGACAGCAATTCAGAACTTCATTTTTCCCAAGGGGCGGACATGTTCAAGAATATGAAAATAGGGCTGAAGCTGGGCCTGGGTTTCGGGCTGATTCTGGCAGTTTTGGTGGCACTGATCTACATCGGCATTAGCCGGATGGCACAGATCGACGACAAGATGGTTGAGATTACTGCCGTCCGCAATGTCGAGGTGAGGCACGTGGCGAGCCTTCGCGCAGCAGAGCTCGACACCGAGGTGGCCACGCGCAACATCGCCTTGCTGAGCGATGTGACCAAGATGCAGAAGGAGAAGAACCGGATCGACACCCAGCGTTCCAGTTACAACGAAACTCGGAACAAGCTGGAAAAGATGTTCAGCGACCTGCCAGGAACCAGCAGCGAAGAAAAGGCATTGTTGGGCAAGATCAATGATGCCGAGAAGGAAACCACGCCCCTGGTGGACCAGGCCATTCAGCTCGGCCTGGCGAACAAGGCGGCCGACGCCGATAGCCTCTTGAGGCAGCAAGCGGAGCCGGCCCAACGTAAATGGCTGGGTAGTCTGGATGCGCTCGCCGACTTGGAATACAAGCTGAGCGGCCAGGCCGCCAAAGTTGCGAATCAGGCCTACGCCTCCGCCCGAACCCTGATGATCTCTGGCGGTATCCTGGCGATTGTATTGGGCCTCCTGGCCGCCTTCCTGGTGACCCGGGCGATCACCAAGCCCCTGAGTGAGGCGGTGGCGGTCGCCAATGATCTGGCCGAGGGCGATCTCACGGTGAAAATCGACGTGAGCTCTCGCGACGAGACGGGCATGCTGCTGGCCTCGATGCAGAACATGGTGGAAAAGCTGACGCAGATCGTGACCGAGGTGAAGAGCGGCGCCGACGCGCTGTCTTCCGCCTCGGAAGAGGTTAGCGCCACCTCGCAGTCGCTCTCGCAGGGAGCTTCGGAACAGGCGGCCGGTGTCGAGGAGACCAGCGCCTCGATGGAGGAGATGAGCGCCTCGATCGGCCAGAATACCGAAAACGCCAAGGTCACCGACGGCATCGCCAGCAAGTCGGCCAAGGATGCCAACGACGGCGGCGAGGCAGTCCGGGCGACGGTGGAGGCGATGAAGGCGATCGCCGACAAGATCGGCATCATCGACGACATCGCCTACCAGACCAATCTGCTCGCCTTGAACGCCGCGATCGAGGCGGCCCGCGCCGGCGAGCACGGCAAGGGTTTCGCCGTGGTCGCGGCGGAGGTGAGAAAGCTCGCCGAGCGCAGTCAGGTCGCCGCCCAGGAGATCGGGCAGTTGGCCGGCACCAGCGTCAAGACCGCCGAGCGCGCCGGGACTTTGCTGCAGGAGATGGTGCCCAACATCCGCAAGACCGCGGAGCTGGTCCAGGAGATCACCGCCGCCTCCGAGGAGCAGGCGCAGGGCGCCGGTCAGATCAACACCGCGATGAGCCAGTTGAACCAGACGACGCAGCAGACTGCCTCGGCTTCCGAGGAGCTCTCCGCCACCGCCGAGGAGATGAACAGCCAGGCCGAACAACTGCAGCAGCTGATGGCTTTCTTTCGCGTCGAGGTCGGCGCCCAGTCGCCCGGCGTGGCCCGGAACAAGCCAGTGGTCAAGCCGGCGACATCCAGGCCGGTGCCCAAGCCGGGACCGCGCGGGCGCGAGGCGGCGACCCTGGCGATCGACGATAGCGAATTCGTGCGCTACTGAGGGGGAGCCGTCATGTCCCAGTTACAACACTCGACGCCGGCGGCAGCCGGCCTGCCGGTCGTGGGCGGCGATGCGCAGCAGTATCTGGTCTTTGCCCTCTATGACGAGGCCTTCGCCATCGGCATCCGCAACATCAAGGAGATCATCGAGTACGGTCATCTGACCGAAGTGCCGATGATGCCCGAAGTGGTGCGCGGGGTGATCAATCTGCGCGGCGCGGTGGTGCCGGTGGCAGATCTGGCGGTGCGCTTCGGTCGTGCGCGGACGGTGGTCGGCCGGCGCACCTGCATCGTCATCGTCGAGGTGGAGAGCGAGCCCGGACAATTTCAGGTGATCGGGATCCTGGTCGATGCGGTGAACGAAGTGCTGGAAATTCCGCCGCAGGACATCGAGCCGCCGCCCGCCTTCGGCACACGGATCAGAAGCGACTTCGTCGCCGGTATGGGCAAGGTCAATGGCAAGTTCGTGATCATTCTCGAACTCAAGCACATCCTCTCGCTCGAAGAACTGGCCGGCGTCGCAGGCCAGCCGGCCTTGGCCGATGCGGCCACGGGAGGCGATAAGCCGCTCCTGGCATCGTGAGATAAAGGGCGATGGAGGCCACGCTCAGCGACAGCGAGTTCCGCAATTTCCAGGGGCTGATCCATCAGCGGGCCGGCATTCATCTGTCGCCCGCGAAAAAGACCCTGATCTGCAGCCGCCTTGCCAAGCGGCTGCGCGCGCGTGCACTCGCCAGCTACGGCGAGTACTACCGGCTGATCAGCGGCGGCGGCGAGGCGCAGGAGCTGCAAATGGCGATCAACCTTCTCACCACCAACGAGACTTACTTCTTCCGCGAGCCCGGCCACTTCGAGTTCCTGGCGCGCGAAGTCCTGCCCAAGCTCGCCGCCGGTATCCCCTTCCGCGTCTGGAGCGCGGCCAGTTCGAGCGGCGAGGAAGCCTACAGCATCGCCATGGTCCTGATGGACAAGCTGGGCGAGACCCATCCCTGGGAAGTGTTCGGCTCAGATATCAGCACCGCGGTACTGGAGCGCGCGCGCGCCGCCATCTATCCGACCGCGCGCACCGAAGGCATCCCCGCCGACTACCGGCGCCGCTTCTGTCTGCGCGGCATGGGGGGCAAGGCAGACAAGCTGCGCATCGATGCGCAACTGCGCGGGCGGGTGCGCTTTGCGCAAATGAACCTCAACGAGGATCTGAGCCAGGCCGGCGTCTTCGACGTGATCTTCCTGCGCAACGTGCTCATCTACTTCGACAACGTGGTGAAAAAGGCCGTCATCGATCGCCTCTATCGCCAGCTCAGGCCCGGCGGCTGGCTGGTCATCGGGCACTCGGAGAGCCTGAACGGCATCGAGGACCGCCTGAAACCGCTACGTCCCACCCTTTACCGCAAGGAGCTGCGACCCTGATCCCGATCAATCCGGCGCCGATCGACATTTTCCTTCAGCCCGGCGACGTCTATTTCGGCGACTGCGACACGCGCATCCGCACCGTGCTGGGCTCCTGCGTCTCGATCACACTCTGGCATCCGCAGCGGCGCCTGGGCGGCATGTGCCACTACCTGTTGCCGAGTCGCAAGGAGGCTCGCGCGCTTGCACCCGACGGGCGCTACGGGGAAGAGGCGATGGTCCTCCTGGAGCGGGCGATGCGCGACGCCGGCACCCCGCCGCGCGAGTATCGGGCCAAGATCTTCGGCGGCGGCCGGATGTTTTCCGGCAGGCAGGGGAACAAGAACGTCCTCGACATCGGCACCCGCAACATCGAGGCAGCGCGCCGCCTGCTGCACCAGCATGGACTGGCCACGGCGAGCGAGCATCTGGCCGGCATCGGCCATCGCAGCATCGTCTTCGATATTGCCAGCGGCGACGTCTGGGTCCGGCATATGTCGGGGCAGGTGCAA
>JAJZPJ010000021.1:0-10795 GCA_021811225.1 Pseudomonadota bacterium | reverse complement strand
CTGATCGTCGACGACTCGGCGGTGGTGCGTCAGGTGATGACCGAGATTCTGGCGCGGGAGCCCGGCATCCGCGTCCTGGGTGCCGCCGCCGATCCGCTCTTCGCGCTGGAGAAGATGCGCCGCGAGTGGCCGGACGTGATCACCCTGGATGTCGAGATGCCGCGCATGGACGGCATCACCTTCCTCAAGAAGCTGATGGCCGAGCGGCCGACGCCGGTGGTGATCTGCTCCTCGCTGACCCAGTCGGGCGCCGAGACGAGCATCGAGGCATTGGCCGCCGGGGCGCTGGCGATCATCGCCAAGCCGACCCTGGGCCTGAAGGATTTCCTGCACGGCGCTGCCGGCGACGTCGTGGCCGCGGTACGCGCGGCGGCGCAGGCCAAGCTGCGCTGCCTGGCACCCGCTGCCGTCAGACGGCCGGCGCCGCGTCTGGCAATGGATCTGGCAATGGATCCGCGCGAACACCGGGCGATGAGTAAAACCACCGAGGGCATCGTCGCCATCGGTACCTCGACCGGCGGTACCCAGGCCCTGGAAGTACTGCTCACGGCGCTGCCCAGGATGGTGCCGGGGATGGTCATCGTCCAGCACATGCCGGAGAAATTCACCGCCCTGTTCGCCCAGCGCCTGGACGGCATCTGCGCGATCGAGGTGCGCGAGGCCCAAAACGGCGATCGCGTGGTCCCGGGTCGGGCGCTGATCGCGCCGGGCGGGCGGCACATGAAGCTCTGCCGCAGCGGCGCCCAGTACGTGGTCGAGGTTTTCGACGGCCCCCTGGTCAATCGCCACAAGCCCTCGGTCGATGTATTGTTCCGCTCGGTGGCCCAGGTCGCCGGCAAGAACGCCCTGGGCGTGATCATGACCGGTATGGGCGACGACGGCGCCCACGGTCTGAAGACCATGCACGACGCAGGCGCCCGGACCATCGCCCAGGACGAGGGAAGCTGCGTGGTCTATGGCATGCCCAAGGAAGCAGTGAGGCTCGGCGGCGTGGATAAAATCGTGCCCTTGCAACAGATCGGCGCGATCCTGATGGCCTTCGGCGAAGAGATGTCCTCACCTCAAAATGTCTGACCCGGTCCGTCCCAAGTATCGCTACCCGAGGCTCGCGATCGCCCTGTTCGGCCTCGCCCTGATCGGCATCGTCTGGGCGATGACGCTGCAGCGCGTCACGTTCGAGCGTGCCGATACCATCGTCGATGCGATGGCGGTGAACACCAATCTCGCCCTGGCGGTGGCGGAACAAACGGCGGCGAGTTTAAGGAGTGTCGACCAGGTATTGTCGCTGGTCAGGCGCCTGTACCAGGACGACGGCTCGCGGCTCAAGCTGCACCAATTGATCAAGGATGGTGACGTCGACCGCAGCCTGGTGAGCTACCTCGGCGTGATCGATGAACACGGGGAACTGCTGCTCGCCAGCCGGGATTTCAAGCCGGTGAGTTTCGCGAACAGCGCCTCATTCAAGTTTTACCAGCAGCATGACGACGGCCAGATGTCGATCGGCAAGCCCCTTTTTGGCCGTATCACCCGGCGCTGGGTGATCCCGCTGTCGCTGCGCATCGACAGGCCCGACGGCAGCTTCGGCGGGATCGTCTTCGCCGGCCTCAGGCCGTCCTATTTCATCCATTTCTTCGAGAAGGCCGAGCTTGGCGCACAGGATTCCATAACGCTGGTGGGCACCGACGGCATCGTCCGTGCGCTGCACGAAGGCAAGCAAAACACTTTCGGCGAAGACCTGAACGGCAGCCCCTTATTGGCGGCCCAGGCCAGCAATCCCAGCGGCAGCTTTGTCGGCTCGGGGAAGCTCTCCGGCGTGTCTCGCCTGGTCAGTTTCCGAACCCTAGCCCGCTATCCGCTGATCGTCGCGGTGGGCGTCTCGGAGGCCGAGGCCCTGGCCTCCTTCCATCAGCGCGAACGCGGCTACTACTGGAGCGCCGCGCTGACCAGCGCCTTCGTTCTGGTCTTTGCCCTGGGCTTGCTGGCGATGTTGTCGCGGCAAAAGCGCGCCGAGCAATCGCTGCAGGAAAGCGAAGCACGCTACCGGGTACTGGTCGAGCAGGCCCCCGACGCCATTGTCACCAGTGACGCCGCCGGCAACATCAGGGGCTGGAATCTGGCGGCCGAGCGCATCTTCGGCTACCGTGCGGCCGAGGTGCTGGCGCAGCCGGTCACCCTGTTGCTGCCGCCGCGCTACCGGGACCGGCATCTTGAACGCATGCGCAGAATGCAGGCCGGTGAAGTACCGCACACGATCGGCAGGAGCATCGAAATTCATGGCCTGAACAAGGCCGGATGCGAATTTCCAGTGGCGCTCTCGCAGGCGCAGTGGCAGACCACAGAGGGCCATTTCTTCACTGCCAGCATCCGCGACATCACCGATAGCTGCGCCGCCGCAGCGAAAATCCAGCGACTGACCCGATTTTACGCGGCGCTCAGCCAGTGCAACCGGGCCATCGTGGACAGCGCCAGCCAGGATGATCTGTTCCGGCAAGTCTGCCGCATCGCCGTCGCTTCCGGCGGCATGAAAATGGCGTGGATCGGTCTGGTCGATGGGGCCAGCCAGCGGGTCGAGCCGGCGGCAAGCTATGGCGAGGGGCTGGCTTTTCTGGAAGATGCCGAAATTTCCGTGGCGGCCAACGCGCCCGCCGGGCGCGGCCTGACGGGCGCCACCATACGCGAGAATCGGCCATTCTGGTGTCAGGATTACCTGAATGATCCGCTCACCGAGCCCTGGCATGAAGACGGCGTGCGCTACGGCTGGGCTGCGATGGCCGCGCTACCGCTGCACAGAGGCGGTAGCGCCATTGGCGCCCTCATCGTTTATTCAGGCGAAACCGATGCTTTCGACCAGCCGGTGCGCGAGCTGCTGCTGGAAATGGCGGACGACATCAGCCACGCGCTGGACAACCTGACGCGCGAGGCCGAGCGCGAGGAGCGGGAGAGACTGCTGCGCACCTTGTCGCGCGCCGTCGAGCAAAGCCCGGTATCCATCGTCATCGCCGACCTCGATGGCAACATCCAGTACGTCAATCCGAAATTCGCGCAGGCCACCGGCTACCACAGTGACGAAGCCATCGGCCGGAACCCGCGGATACTCAAATCCGGGGAGATGTCAGCAGAGGCATATCGCGAACTGTGGGCCACGATCACCTCGGGAAAAACCTGGCGGGGCGAATTTCACAATCGGCGCAAGGATGGCTCGCTGTTCTGGGAACACGCTTCAATCTCGGCGATCCTGGATGAACAGGGCGAGCCGACCAATTTCGTCGCGGTCAAGGAAGACGTCACCGAGCACAAAGCGGTGGAGGAGGAAATCCAGCATCTGGCCTTCTCCGATACCCTCACCCAGTTGCCCAACCGGCGCCTGCTGCTCGACCGGCTGCAACAGGCCCTGGCGTCCAGCACCCGCAGCGGGCGCGACGGGGCACTGCTGTTCATCGACCTCGACGATTTCAAGACCCTGAACGACACCCTCGGCCATGATGTCGGCGATCTGCTGCTGCAGCAGGTCGCGCAGCGCCTGGTCGGTTGCGTGCGCGAGGGCGATACCGTGGCCCGCCTGGGCGGCGACGAGTTCGTGGTGATGCTCGAAGATCTGAACGATCTGCCCCAGGAAGCCGCCACCCAGGCCGAGGTGGTCGGCGAGAAAATCCTCGCCGCCCTCAACCAGCCCTATCTGCTCGCCGGCCACCAATGCCACAGCACGCCGAGCATCGGCGTCGCCCTGTTCGCCGATCATGACGACAGCGTCGATGAACTGCTGAAACGGGCGGACCTGGCCATGTACCAGGCCAAGGCGGCGGGGCGCAACACCCTGCGCTTCTTCGATCCGAAGATGCAGGCGATGATCATGGCCCGCGCTGCCCTGGAGGCCGAACTGCGCCAGGGGATACAGGAAGAGCAGTTCCTCCTCTACTACCAGCCCCAGGTGGACTTTGATGGCCGCACGACGGGCGCCGAGGCGCTGCTGCGCTGGCAACATCCCGAGCGCGGGCTGGTTTCCCCGGCCGAGTTCATTCCCCTGGCCGAGGACACCGGACTGATCCTGCCGCTGGGCCACTGGGTGCTGGAGTCCGCTTGCCGCCAACTCGCGGCCTGGGCAGCCGTGCCGGAGTCCGACCGGCTGACCCTGGCGGTGAATGTCAGTTCCCGCCAGTTCCGCCACCAGGACTTCGTCGATCAGGTGCTCTCGGTGCTCGATCGTACCGGCGCCGATCCGCACAAACTCAAGCTGGAACTGACCGAGAGCCTGCTCCTCGACGATGTGGAAGGCATCATCGACAAGATGAACGCCCTGAAAGCGCGCGGCGTCAGCTTCTCGCTGGACGATTTCGGCACCGGCTATTCCTCGCTCGCCTACCTGAAGCGCCTGCCCCTGTACCAGTTGAAGATCGACCAGTCCTTCGTGCGCGATGTGCTCACCGATCCGAACGACGCCGCCATCGCCCGCACCATCGTCGCCCTGGCCAAAAGCATGGGCCTGGCGGTGATCGCCGAGGGGGTGGAGACCGAGGCGCAGCGGGACTCCCTTGCCAGTCACGGCTGCCATGCTTACCAGGGCTACCTGTTCAGCCGGCCGCTGCCGCTGGCCGATTTCGAGCAATTTCTGAGAGGGCGTGACGCGGCGGTCTAGTGAGGTGCCTGGCAAATTCAGCTTGTAATAGGTGGTCCAGTGCGCCTCCCGAGGGCGCGGGCGACCCAGCCTTCCGGGGTTGAGCATGCAGCCGATTGTGGCAAAATCCAAATCGCGTGCTGCGGAGATTATGCGGCATTATTGACGACGCTATGTTTAGCGCCGCAACTGGACCAGAGATGGCCAATCGTCCGATGGCGAGAAAGATAGAATCATGCGGCTCGATCCGACATCTCTAAGATTATTTGTCAGTGTCGTCGAAGAAGGGACGATCGCTGCCGCAGCCGAGCTTGAGCATATTGCGGCTTCTGCAGTCAGCAAACGACTCAGCGAACTGGAGGAGATACTGGATACCAAGTTACTGACACGCAGCAATAGGGGCATCGAACCCACTGCGGCGGGCATTGCATTGTTGAATCTTGCGCGGGGGATTCTGCACAATCTCGATGAGATTTACTCGCAGATGCGGGAATACTCAAGCGGCATTCGCGGCCATGTCAGGGTGTTTGCCAATATCTCTGCGATCACCCAGTTCCTTCCGGGAAAACTGAAATCCTTCTTGGCGGTTTACCCGCGCGTGCAAATTCATCTGGAAGAAAGAATCAGCACGGTGATCATCAAGGCGGTTGCCGAGAACGCAGCGGATATGGGCATCTTCACCATGGGGCATCATGACCAGAATCTGGAACTCTTCCCCTGCCATAGTGATGAACTCGTACTTATTACGCCCAAACAGCATGTTCTCGCACGAAAACAATCCGTCTCTCTTCTCGAAACACTCGAGTTCGATTATGTCGGCCTTCATACCGGCAGCGCAATCAATTATCAACTGATCAAAGCGGCGACAGAACTTGAACGAAGCCTGAAGCTGCGGATTCAGGTTACGAGCTACGACGCACTTTGCCTGATGGTCGATGCCGGGTTGGGCATCGGAATCCTTCCGAGTATTAGCGCACGACCCTATCTGAAATCCTTGGCTATCGAAGCCGTCCCATTGAATGAGCCATGGGCGAAACGTGAACTGGCTATATGCGTTCGCTCCTATGAAGCCCTTTCGGTCGCCGCCAGAATTCTGGTCGACCATCTTGGCAAACGATACCCCAATCCCGCCGCCTAAAGCCTGCCATCGGCCTGCCATCGCGTTTCGCGATGGCAGGCTCGCACAATAATGTTTTGCCCCGCCTGAAGACGCATTCATACTCTGACTCACACTATGCGGCACCGATCGGAACAAGCGAACACCGGCCATCGCGCCGGCACAGGCGCAGCCCAGCGGTAGCCGACAGACGCAAAGAGAAACTGCGCCAAGCGCAGCGAGGGGAAAAAAGGAATCCATGAACCCGAAAGCATCGAGCAACAGCGAGAAATCGCCCCTTGCGGGCATGAAGGTTATCGAGCTGGGGACGCTCATCGCCGGCCCCTATGCCGGGAGTCTTTTAGCCCAGTTCGGCGCCGAGGTGATCAAGATCGAGCCTCCCGGTGATGGCGATCCGCTGCGCAAATGGCGCAAGCTGCACAAAGGGACATCGTTGTGGTGGTACTCGCAGAGCCGCAACAAAAAGTCGATCACGGTCAACCTCAAGTCGGAGAAGGGGCAGCAGATCGTGCGCGATCTCGTTCGGGACGCGGACATCGTCATTGAGAACTTCCGACCCGGGTCACTCGAAGAATGGGGCTTGGGCTGGGAGCAGTTGTCGACGCTGAATCCTGCGCTGATCATGGTGCGCATCTCCGGCTACGGCCAGACTGGCCCCTATCGGGATAGGCCCGGATTCGCGGCCATCGCGGAATCCCTGGGCGGGCTGCGTTATCTCGCGGGCTACCCCGACCGCCCACCCGTACGGGTGGGCATCAGCATCGGTGACTCGCTTGCTTCACTGTACGGGGTGATCGGTGCGCTGCTGGCGATGTATCACCTCAAAGTCAATGGCGGCAAGGGGCAATATATCGACGTCGCACTGTATGAGGCCGTCTTCGGCGTGATGGAGAGCCTCATTCCGGAGTTTTCGGTTTCCGGTCATGTCCGCGAGTGCACGGGCGCAAGCTTGCCGGGGATCTCCCCCTCGAACACTTACCCGTGCAAGGACGGTCGGTATGTGATCATCGCTGGCAATGGCGACAGCATTTTCAAGCGGATGATGAAGGCCATCGGCCGCAATGACCTGGCCAACGACCCCAAACTCGCCCGCAATGACGGCCGTGTGGAGCACAACGACATGCTTGACGAAGCGATCTCCAGGTGGACGATCTCTCGAGACCTGGAAGACGTGCTCAAAACGCTCAATGAGGCAGCGGTTCCGAGCAGCAAGATTTACACGGCGGCCGACATTCATGCAGACCCCCATTACCGGGCGCGCGACATGATCGGGCAGTTCTCCCTACCGGATGGGCACCCCATCGACCTTCCCGGCATCGTACCCAAGTTAAGCGAGACACCTGGGCAGACAAAGTGGCTCGGTCCCGCGCTAGGCGCCCATACCGCGGAGGTGCTGGCATCGATTGGCATCGACGGCAACGCAATCGTTGAACTCAGGGCGCAGGGTGTCATTTAGGCGGCTCCAGCCGCAAAGGAGATCAAGCAATGCGGCTCTCGAAATCGCCCACAAGGGTTTCGATCAACGATGTCGCGGTTCGCGATGGTTTCCAGAGCGAGCCGATGTTTGTGCCGACCGAAGTCAAGATCCGGCTGATAGACCGGCTTTCCCAGAGCGGCCTCGCCAAGATCGAGGTGACCTCGTTCGTCTCGCCCAGGGCGATCCCCAACCTCCGGGACGCCGAGGAAGTCATGCGTGGAATCGCCAGGGCAGCGGATGTGATCTATGTCTCTCTGGTACCGAACGAACGCGGTTGCGAGCGGGCGCTGGCCTGCGGGGTGGGCGAGATCAATCTGGTCATGTCCGCCGGGGAAAGACACAACCTGGCGAACATGCGGATGACCTGCGAACAATCGCTGGAACAGTTCCGCTGCGTTATGGCGATGATCAAGGGGACCGGGGTGCGCGTGAACGGCACCATCGCCACAGCCTTTGGCTGTCCCTTCGAGGGCGACCAGGCGCCGAGCAAGATCATGCGGACTGCCGCGCGCTACCTCGACATGGGCATGCGCAGTGTGACGCTCGCCGACACGACGGGCATGGCCGCTCCACTGCAGGTCGGAGAACTGGTGCAGATCTTTCTGCAGACGTTCCGGGGAGTCCCGCTGACCCTGCATTTTCATAATACGCGTGGCATGGGACTGGCCAACGTGATCGCCGCCGTCGATGCCGGCGCCCGCAGCTTCGACGCCTCGCTGGGCGGCATCGGCGGCTGCCCCTTTGCGCCGGGCGCCACGGGAAACATCTGCACCGAGGACCTGGTGCACATGCTGGAGTTGTGCGGCATCGATACGGGCGTGGACCTGGATCGGCTGCTCGCGATCGCGAAAGACCTGCCGCGCATCCTCGGCCACGACGTTCCGGGGCAGGTCCTCAAGGCCGGGAAAAGGACCGATCTGCATCCGCACCAAGCATCGCCCCAGAGCGTTTGAAAGCGAAGGCATTCAACCCAAAAAAGGTTTGTCCCATGAAAACTGAAGTTTAGACAGACGCTGCTTCCCACCAACTGAATTTTAAACAACCGAAAAACATCAGGAGACAAGACATGGCTTCAATACCCGTAACTCCGGCGCCGTCGCCACAGAATGCGACGATCGCCGCGCGCATCGACCGTTTGCCGCCCTCGCGCACGGTACGCAACATGGTTGCCTTGCTGTCGCTGGGCGGCGCATTCGAGTTCTACGACCTATTCCTCACCGCCTACATCGCCCCAGGCCTGTTCAAAAGTGGGGTGTTCACCGCCACCACCAAGGGGCTGTTCGGCATGGAGGGCATTGCCAGCTTCGTGGCCGCGCTGTTCGGCGGGCTGTGGGTGGGCACGCTGTTCGTGAGCTGGCTGTCGGACCGCTATGGGCGCCGCGCGGTCTACACCTGGTCGCTGCTATGGTACTGCGCGGGCACGCTGGTCATGGCGTTTCAGCACACGGCGATGGGCATCGACATCTGGCGCTTCATCGCTGCCATCGGCATCGGCGTGGAACTGGTGAACATCGACAGCTATGTGTCGGAAATTGCGCCGCGCGCACAACGCGGGCGATATTTTGCGTTCAACCAGTTCTTCGCTTTTTCCGCGGTGCCGGTGGTGGCTTTCCTGGGGTGGATGCTGGTGCCGCAGCAAATCCTGGGGCTGGACGGCTGGCGCTGGGTGGCGATCATCGGCGCGATTGGCGCGGTGTTCGTGTGGTTCATCCGCTTGCGGCTGCCGGAGTCGGCGCGCTGGCTGGCGCAGCATGGCCGGCACGAGGAGGCCGATCGCATCATGCGCATCATCGAGCACAAGGTGCAGGCCGAGACGGGGAAGCCGCTACCGCCGCCGGTCGTGGTGGCGGGGGAGGACGAAACCGTGCGCGGTGCATGGATCGAAATGTGGCAGGGCACGTACCGTCGCCGCACCACCATGCTGATCCTGTTCAACATCCTGCAGACCGTGGGATTTTACGGCTTCGCGGTCTGGGCACCGACCTACCTGATTTCCAAGGGGCTGGATGTGACCAAGTCGCTGGAGTACACCTTCATCATCGCGATTGCCAATCCGGTGGGCCCGCTGATCGGTTTGGTGTTTGCGGACCGCTTTGAGCGCAAGTGGCAGATCGGTATCGCTGCCCTGGTAGTAGCCGCCGCCGGGCTGCTGTTCGCCAATTCTTCGGTCGCGCTGCCGATCGTGCTGTTCGGCATTCTGGTGACGCTGGCGAACAACTGGATGAGCTTTGCCTTTCACGCTTACCAGTCCGAGCTTTACCCGACGCGCATCCGGGCGCGGGCGGTGGGCTTTGTGTATTCATTCAGCCGCATCAGCGCGGTGTTCAGCGGGTTTTTGATCGCCTGGCTGCTGGGGCACTATGGCGCCATGGGGGTGTTCAGTTTCATCGCCGCGGCCATGGTGGGGGTGTTCATCGTGATTGCCGCGATGGGACCGAAGGTGACGCAGCGCCGCCTGGAGGATATTGCGCGTTAAGAGGCAGTACTGTTCATCCAGCTCGGCACCCGACATCTGTTCCTGACCGGCGACAAGAGTTTCAAGCCGGTCGCCGGGCTGAACGTCAAGACCTTGCGGTGAAGCCCTGAGGCGCAATACCGGGGATAATAGGCGGTCCCGCGCCCCGCATCCTGGGGCGCAGACTTCCATGGAAAGCAGCGGCAACATGATCAACGGCAAACCCCCCACCATCGGCTTCGTCTCGCTCGGCTGCCCCAAGGCCACGGTGGACTCCGAGCAGATCCTCACCCGCCTGAAGAGCGAGGGCTACGCCATCTCCGGCTCCTATCAGGGCGCCGATCTGGTGGTGGTCAATACCTGCGGCTTCATCGACGCCGCGGTCGAGGAGTCGCTCGACGCGATCGGCGAGGCGCTGGCCGAGAACGGCCGCGTCATCGTCACCGGCTGCCTGGGCGCCAAGGGCGACGTCGTGCAGCGCGCTCACCCGCAGGTGCTCGCGGTCACCGGCCCGCACGCCGCGGCAGAGGTGATGAGCGCGGTGCACGCCCACCTGCCCGCCCCCCTGCACAGAGTCGGCGATCCCTTCATCGACCTGGTGCCGGCCCAGGGCATACGCCTGACCCCCCAGCACTACGCCTATCTGAAGATCTCCGAGGGCTGCAATCACCGCTGCAGCTTCTGCATCATCCCCTCCCTGCGCGGCGACCTGGTCAGCCGGCCGATCGGCGAGGTGATGAACGAGGCCGAGGCGCTGGTCGATGCCGGCGTCAGGGAATTGCTGGTGATCTCCCAGGACACCAGCGCCTACGGCGTCGATCTCAAGTACCGCACCGGCTTCTGGCACGGCCGGCCGGTCAAGACCCGGCTGTTCGAACTGTGCCAGGCGCTGGGCGAGCTGGGCGTCTGGGTGCGGCTGCACTACGTCTACCCTTACCCGAGCGTCGATGAGCTGATCCCGCTGATGAGCGCGGGCAGGATCCTGCCCTACCTCGACGTGCCTCTCCAGCACGCCAGCCCGCGTCTGCTCAAGCTGATGAAGCGGCCCGCGAGCAGCGAGAACAACCTGGCGCGGATCCGCGCCTGGCGCGACCTCTGCCCGGAGATCACGATCCGCAGCACCTTCATCACCGG
>JAJZPJ010000241.1 GCA_021811225.1 Pseudomonadota bacterium | reverse complement strand
TCTGCCAGCGCGCGCTCGGCGAAGCGTGCCTGGGCGGCGTCGGCTTCGGCGACGCTGACGAAGCCGTCGCGCTTGCCCAGGTCGGCGATCAGCGTCCGGGCCGCTTGCGCGATCCTGGCGCCTTCCTCGTCGTCGTCGCGGATCGCCGCCAGCGGCACGCCGTCCAAGCGCTGCTCCAGCACCTCGACGGTTTTCAGGCGCTCGCCTGCCCAGCGCACGGCGGCGATCAATTCGGGCGCGCGCACCTGGCCGTCATGATCGTCGTCCACCAGGGCCAGGGTGCGCGCATCGAATTCGATGCCCTTGACCGGGCAGGAGAGGGCGACCCAGAGTTTCTGATCGAGCGTGGCGATGGCCAGGAGATCGGCGGCGCTGTCTATGCGCACCTGGTCGAAGCCACCGGCGCGGAAAAAGCGCCAGCGGTGGGTTGCGTCGTTCATGTCGGCTCCGGCGGAAGCGATGGGCGGGAAGCCGTTATGGTACTGCAAACGTAGGGCAAACCCGGATTGCCCTGGCGCCGGCCCATGCCGGCGCGCCGCTCTTTGCTTTAGACTGAGCGCATGAATCCGAGCCTCAGCGAGTATCTCGAGTACGACGCCAGTGCGATGGCGGCGGCGGTGCGCAGCGGCGAGGTCGGTCCGGGCGAATGGCTGGCGCTGGCGCTGCAGCAGACCGAGCGCGTCAATCCGGCGCTCAACGCCGTCACCACCCTGATGAAGAGCGAGGCGGAGAGTCGCCTGAACGCCCATCTCGCCGGGCCCCTGGCCGGCGTGCCGATGCTGATCAAGGACGTCACCCAGGATTACGCCGGTCTGCCCACCTCCTACGGCAGCCGGGCCTTCCAGCGCATCGTGCCGCGGCGGCACTCGGCCGTCGTGGCGCGTCTCCTGGCGGCCGGCGCGCTGATCTTCGGCAAGACCAATACGCCGGAGCTGGGCCTGAAGGCGGTGACCGATTCGCGCGCACTGGGGGTCGCGCGCAATCCCTGGAACACCGACCACGTGCCCGGCGGCTCCAGCGGCGGCTCGGCCGCCGCGGTGGCGGCGGGCATCGCGCCCATGGCCGGCGCCAACGACGGCGGCGGCTCGATCCGCATCCCGGCGGCCTGCTGCGGCCTGTTCGGTCTCAAGCCCTCGCGCGGAAGGGTGTCGGTGGGGCCGGCATCGGGCGAGGTGTGGGAGGGGGCCTCCTCCGATCTGGTGGTCTCGCGCAGCGTGCGCGATTCGGCGCTGGCGCTCGACGTGCTCGCGGGGCCGGAGCCGGGCGACCCGTTCGTCATCGTCCCGCCCGGGCAGTCCTACGTCGAGCTGGCGCAAAGGCAGACGCCGCGGCTGCGCATCGGCTTCACCACCCGCTCGCCGATCGGCATGCCGGTGCATCCCGAGGCGGTGCGCGCGGTCGAGGGCGCGGTCAAACTGCTCGCCGGACTCGGTCACGAGGTCGATGAGGCCGAGCCGGACTACGACGGCGCGGCACTCGCCCGCTGCTACCTGCACCTGTACTTCGGCCAGGTGGCGGCCGCGATCGCCGAAGCCAGACGGGCCGGGGCGCGCAAGGACGATTTCGAATTGCTGACGCGGGTGCTGGGGGCGCTGGGCGGCGCCATGAGCGCCGGCCGCTACGTCGGCAGCCGTCTGCGCTGGAACGATTTCGCCCGTTCGCTGGGCGCATTCCACGCGCAGCACGATCTGCTGCTGACCCCGACCCTCGCCCAGCCGCCGATCCGCCACGGCCAGGGCGATCCGCCGGCCTGGCAACGCGGGGTGCTCTCATTGCTGCTCGGCAGCGGCCTGCTCTCGGTGCTGGCGAGCCTGGGTCTGATGGACGGCCTGGTGGACCAGATCGCCCGCGACAATCTCGCCCACGTGCCCTTCACCCAGCTGGCCAATCTCACCGGCACGCCGGCGATGAGCGTGCCGCTCCACTGGACCGCCGAAGGTCTGCCCATGGGCGTGCAGTTCATCGGGCGCTTCGGCGCCGAGGCGCTGCTGCTGCAACTGGCGACGCAACTGGAGCGGGCGCAGCCCTGGTTCGGGCGGCTGCCGCCCCTGGCTTTGGGCGGCTGATCGGCGGCGCTAGACGATTCGGCGGCGGTCTTCGACCTGGGCTTCGTAGATGAGGTTTTGCAGCATGATGAGCTGCGTCGGATCCAGTCCCTGGAACTCGACCCCTTCTTCGTAGTGCTCCGCCCCGTTGCCGGGCAGCGGTGGCTCCTGCGGCAGGACGGCGCGGAT
The DNA here is from genome assembly GCA_021811225.1 of Pseudomonadota bacterium. Lineage (GTDB taxonomy): Bacteria > Pseudomonadota > Gammaproteobacteria > Burkholderiales > Rhodocyclaceae > CAIYYX01. The sequence continues at coordinate 1,439 of JAJZPJ010000241.1, read as the reverse complement.
CAGCGCATTGGTCTGGATGTGCACCGGATAATCGCCGGGCTGGACCATGAATTCGAAGGTCAGGCCGACCGTGTCGCCGACTTCGCCGAGTCGCTTTTCGGAGTGCAGCAGCGCCCCCAGGATGCTGACATTGACCATCGTCGCCGGCGTCCGCTCCGCCGCTGCCCCGTTCGCCTTCGTCGCCACCTGCGCCGGTATTTTCACCTGGACCCTGACCGCCTTGCGCAAGGCGGTGCCCGCGACGCTGGCGGGAAAGGACAGGTGCATGTAATTCAGTCCGGCGAGAAACAGCCGCTCGACGAAGCAGACGAAGGAGAAGACCTGGACGCCCGAGAACACCCTGACGAGCAGCCTCTCCTCTTCGAGGAACTGGAACAGCTGGCCCTTTTCCATCGGGATCTTGGCCAGCAGGTATTCGTTCGGCACGTAGCCGATCAGGGTGGAGAACAGGTGGATCTTCCTGCCGCCGCGCTCCAGCAGGAACTGCAGGCGGGTGCCCACCTGCAGTTTCATCGCCTCGAAGGGTTGCGCCTCTCTTGGTGCGGTTTCCTGTTCTGCGGCTATGGCCATGTTTTATCCGGGCACATCCCGGCCGCGAAGCGCCGGGCGCTGAATCGTGCCGTGAATTTAACACATATTATGGGGCCACGCCCGGCCAGCAAGCCTCGCCGCTACAGGGTCTCGGCCCAGAAGGCGAGCATGCGGTCCCAGGCCTGATCGGAATGAATATCGGAATGATGCCTCACCGGACCTCCGCGGCCATTTCCCCGAGGCAGGCGCCGATCCACCGGGCGGTGAGTTTCTCCTGGACGGCATTCTGACCCAGGCGGTCGCGCAGCGCCGGGAAGACCACGTGGTCGAGCGGCTGATCCTGGTTGAAGCAGGTGAATACCACGGTCTCCTTGCCGGTCTCGGGATCGCGGTGGGTCTGCAGGCACTGCCCGCAGACCTCCTTCATCATGCACTGCATCGGCGAATTGATGCTCGCCAGCGCCTTGTGGCCGGGCTTCAGATGGGGTTTGAGCACGGTGTGGCGGGCGGCGCCCACGGCCGCCATCATCCGGTCCGAGCCGATGGCGATGACGCGGTCTATCTCGTTCATGGCGATGGACGTCGCGCCGAGGCCGCCCTCGGCGTAGGCCCGCATCGCCTCCACGACGTTGCCGACGAAGGCTTTGTCCTGCGCCCGGCGCGGCGCCGGCGCCGGGCCATGATCGGTGCACCAGACGACGACGTCGGCCGCCGCCTCGATCTCCTCCAGCTTGAAGCGGTCGGCCCCGTTGCGGTAGGCGGCGAAATAGAGCACGCGGGAGCCGGCGGCGCGCATCGCCTGGCCGATCGAGAACAGCACCGCGTTGCCCAGGCCGCCGCCGGCGAGCAGCACCGTCTCGTTGCCCGGGATCTCGGTGGGCTCCCCGGTCGGACCCATCAGCACCACC
>JAJZPJ010000240.1 GCA_021811225.1 Pseudomonadota bacterium | reverse complement strand
GCTTTGCTAAATGCCGAGGGCTTTGAAGTAGGCGCGCGTTTCATGTTTATCACCATAACGACAAGAAATTACTCGGGCGCTTTCATCGCGCTCCGTCCATACCAGAAAGACTACGCGTTCGCGAAACTGAGCATGGTCAGCTATCTTGATGGCGAAAGCCGCCGATTTGATCAAGTAGTCTGATGGGTTGGGGGTGATCCCCCGCAGGGAACTTGAACAAACGAACCCTTTGGGGGAGTCTCCGGTTACCAAGCCAAGAGACCCTCAAAGTGTGCCACGCCCTGCTGCAAGACCTCAAGTTTTTTCAACTGCTGTTCCGGATTGACCAAGAGCTGGCCGCGCAAGCACGAGCCGGCGGCTGTCTGTTCTGTGACGGCGTTCTCCACTGCGCCGACTACCCGCGCAAGCCAAGGGCATGCATGTCCGAGGTTCGAGATGACTTTGCGACGCGCTTCAGTTTTTGCTGCAACCTGTGCCGCAAGCGTTGCACCGCGATGTCGGTGCGATTTCTCGGCCGGCGGGTGTATCTTGGGTTGGCCGTGGTGCTGGGATCTGCCCGGCATGCCGGGCAGATCCCAGCGGCGGCGCGGCTAGGCGAGGCACTGGCGGTTCCGATCCGCACCCTGGAGCGTTGGCGGAAATGGTGGCGCGAGGAGTTCCCGCTGACGCTGCTGTGGCAGGCACAGTGCGCCCGCTTCATGCCCCCGGTGGCAGTTCTCGACCTGCCGGGCGAATTTCTCGAACGATTTGCCGGCAAGACAGGAGAGCCGCTGCTGCGACTGCTGCTCTTCCTCGCGCCGCTGAGCGTCCGCCCCCTGATCGCAGTCCGAGGGGGGCGGTGATCACCCGCAGAGGATGCAGATAGCCAACGACGGCGCGGGCTTATAGCCTTCAGTCCCTGTTGCGGCACCGCCGGCGCCGCCCCCACGGGAGACTTTGTTGAACACCTTGACCGACCCACTCAAGCGGGATCGATGGGCGCGTTTGCGCTTCTCGATCATCGGCCCCTTGCTTGCGGCACCGCCAGCGCCAGGCGAACTGTGGTCCGCCTTGCAAGCATTGGCTGCCAAATCTTGGCGCCATCCTGTCACCGGTCTGGACGTGCGCTTTGCCGTGGCGAGCCTGGAGCGTTGGTACTACGTGGCGCGCTTGGCGCACGATCCGGTTGCGGCGCTCAAGAATCGCCTACGCGGCGACATCGGCCGCTTCCCGAGTATCTCGCCCCAGACGGTCAAGATCCTGGCCGCGCAATACCGGGAGCACCCGGGCTGGACGATGCAACTCCATGCCGACAACCTGCGGGTCGTCTTGGCTGCCGCCACTTTACCAACGCCGTCGTACCCCACGATACGGCGCTACCTCAAAGCCCGCGCGATGTTCCGGCAAGCCCGTCCCAAGCGCGCCACCGAAGGTGCGCTCCTGGCGCGGGACCGGCTCGAACAACTGGAGGTCAGAAGCTTCGAGGTCGATCACGTCAATGCCCTTTGGCATCTGGATTTCCATCACGCGTCACGCAAAGTGCTCACACGAACCGGAGACTGGGTCAAGCCCATGCTGCTCGGCGTCATTGATGATCGTTCGCGCCTGGTCTGCCATCTGCAGTGGTATCTCGACGAGACCGCCGAGAGTCTGGTCCATGGTCTGTCCCAGGCGATCATGAAGCGTGGTCTGCCACGATCCATAATGACCGACAATGGTGCGGCCATGCTCGCCGAAGAGACGGTCAGCGGACTTGCCGCGTTGGGCATCGTCCATCAGACAACCCTGCCTTACTCTCCCTACCAGAACGCGAAGCAGGAGTCCTTCTGGGGCCGCGTGGAAGGCCGACTGATGGCAATGCTCGAAGGCGAGAGTTCGCTCACACTCGACGCCCTCAATCAGGCCACCCAAGCCTGGGTTGAGCAGGAGTACCACCGCACCTTGCACAGCGAGATCGACGCCACGCCGCTGGATCGTTACCTGGCCGGCCCCAACGTCCGGCGTGAGTGTCCCGCCAGCGAGGTGCTCATCGCTGCCTTTCGCATCGAGATTCAGCGCCGTCAGCGGCGCTCAGATGGCACGGTGAGTCTGGAGGGGACGCGCTTCGAGATACCGGCGGTGTATCGCCACCTGGTGCAGGTTCATCTACGTTACGCCCGCTGGGATTTGACCCGGGTCGATCTGGTCGATGCCCGCGCCGGCCAGATCCTCTGCCCGCTGCGGCCACTGGATAAATCAGCCAATGCCGATGGTCAGCGTCGGCGCCTGGCTCCCATGGTGACGGATCTGACGCCGATCGCCGCCACCGGCATGGCGCCGCTGTTGCGTCAATTGATCGCCGAGTATGCCGCCACCGGTTTGCCACCGGCCTATCTTCCTACACCCGACAAGGACCTCTCATGAATCAGAAACTGCTGGCCCTCTATGGGCTGAAATGGAATCCCTTCTCGCCGGAACTGCCGACCGAGGCCTTGTACATCCCGCCCAGAATCGAGAACTTCTGCTGGCGCATCGAGCAGGCGCTGATTCGCGAGGGCGGCTTTGCCATGATCCACGGCGACCCAGGCACCGGCAAGAGCGTGGTCCTGCGATTGCTGGCGCAGCGTCTGGCACGCCTGCCCGATGTCACGGTCGGCGCGGTCAGTCATCCCCAGAGTAGCCTGGCGGATTTCTATCGGGAACTGGGTGACATCTTCGCCGTGCCGCTTAAACCCCATAACCGCTGGGGCGGTTTCAAGGCCTTGCGCGAGATGTGGTTCGCGCACATGGAGTCGACGCGGCGCCGCCCGGTGTTGTTGATTGACGAGGCGCAGGAGATGAATCCCTCCGCCCTATGTGAATTGCGCCTGTTGGCCAGCGCACGGTTCGATTCGCAGCCGCTTCTGTGCGTGGTCTTGGCCGGCGATGCACGTTTGATCGAGAAGTTGCGGCGCGAAGAGTTGGTGCCCCTGGGCAGCCGTATCCGGACCCGGTTGGCCACCGAGCATGCCAGTCGTGAGGAACTGCTGGCCTGTCTCGATCATGTGCTCGCCGAGGCCGGCAATGCCAGCCTGATGACGCTACCCCTGCGCCATACCCTGTGTGATCACGCCGCTGGCAATTACCGCATTCTCACCACGCTGGCCTCCGAACTCCTGGCGGTAGCCACGCAACGCGATCTGCCCATGCTCGATGAGAAGCTGTATCTGGAGGTGTTCGCTCAGCCCGAGCGCGCTGCGCCACGCCGAGCAGCCTCGGCCCGTTGATCAGGGAGATGCTCATGCCCCCCCAATCCCGTCCGCTCGTGATGACGATTCATATGCCAGCCCTCCCTGATGACGCGGTCGTCGAAATCCAGAACTTCCTCTCTGAGATCATTCACCGGTTCGAGGATCACTACGGCAATCAGATCCACCGCTTCTACCAGGATCGCTCATTCGACGATATCGTTGAGTACAACCCTCGCATCTCCCTGGATGATCCGCCTTTCTGATCGAAATCTCTGTCACCAATGACAATCGCCGGCCAACTTCAACGTCGCCGGCGATTCCATTTCTTAGGCCCCTCGCTACCAACCAGCTGCGAACGTGAACATCAGGCCAGCAAATCAGGTGACCACACTCACAAATACTGGAGAAGCGGCTGTCAAGTGACAATGGCCCTGATCTTGTCTTCATCTCAGGAGACATCGCAAACGCAGGGCTAAGCAGAATGGCACTTACTTTAGCCCGATGACGTTGAAGTCAGAGGCGTAAGCGTTTGACTTTGAAGCGAGAAGAAGGTGGCTAGCCCAGGGATTGATAAGATGGTTGTTCTCACACACCCAAACTATCTTT
>JAJZPJ010000020.1 GCA_021811225.1 Pseudomonadota bacterium | reverse complement strand
TCAGCTACTGCCAGAAACCCGGATCGGCACTACCGAGGAACTCGGTCTGCCGGCCGATTGGGTCGAGGCGGTGGCCTTTGCTTGGCTGGCTCACCGCACATTAGTCCGACTGCCAGGCAACCTGCCGCAAGTGACCGGTGCGCGCGGCCCTCGCGTTCTGGGCGCCATCTATCCCGCCTGAAAGCAAAAAGGGCGGCCAAAGCCGCCCTCGTCAACGATTTCTGCTGCGCTTATGCGGAGAAAGATGAACCGCAACCACAGGTAGAAGTGGCGTTTGGGTTCTTGATGACGAACTGCGCACCCTCCAGCCCTTCGGAATAGTCGATCTCGGCACCGACCAGATACTGATAACTCATCGGGTCGATCAGCAGCGTGACACCAGCCTTTTCGAGTACCGTGTCATCCTCGTTTTTCACTTCGTCGAAGGTGAAGCCATACTGAAACCCTGAGCAGCCGCCGCCACTGACGAACACGCGTAGCTTGAGTTCGGCATTGCCTTCTTCAAGGATCAACTCCTTCACCTTGTTGGCGGCGCTATCGGTGAAAATTACCGGCGCCGGCATTTCAGCCACTGCATTCATAGTGTCAACTCCTGTGAATTGGTATCAGTTGATTATCGCGGCATTCGGCCGGTCAGTCAATTACTTGAGGCCAGTTTCAATTCCTTGGCTTTGCCCATCGTCAAAGCCCCCTGATGCACCAAACGCCCTTGAACGACCGCACCCAAATGTATCTCGATGGTATTGTATTGCACATCCCCTGTGACCCTGGCATGGGATTGAAGTTCCAGAAATTCACTGGAAAATACCGGTCCAATCACCGCACCGTTGATGACCACATGGGCAACGCTGATTTCCCCTTCGATGCAGGCCTGCTCGCTCACCACCAGGGTGCTGAGTTGTTCCCCCGTGGCACGCACATTGCCCTTGACCTCGCCATCGACGCGCAAGCCGCCACTGAAGGTGACGTTGCCTTCGATTTTGGTGCCCGCGCCGATCAGACTATCGATACGTCCCTGTGCATTGCTCGATTTATTAAAAAACATGGGTTCCCTTTCTTACAAGGCGACGGTCTTGGATGCCTTGAGCATACCGCCTTGCAACAGACGGACTTCAACGCTCTTGACCTGGGCGCCGGCGGGGATTTTGAAAGTGCCTTCCACGCGACGAAAATACTTGAAATTTAATTTGTAGTTGCTCGCGTCGGGCAAACCCGCAGACGGCAAAATCATCTTAACACTTTTGCCTCCCTGCTGGAGACTCACCACCAGTTGCAGACTGCCGTCGAACGAGCGTTCCTTGTCCCCTCCTTTTATCGCCAACAGCATGCGATAGCGGTATTGGTCCGTGACGTCCGCGTCGACGCGCAAACGGTTGATGCTTAGGCTGCCTTCAGGCCCTTTCGCTTGGGCGAGGTTCTCGAATACGGCCAGATCTTCCTTGAGCTGAACATTTTCGTCTTCCAAGGTTTTGGCTTGGCGGGCCAGTTGCTGCTGAGCAGTAATCTCGATCTGCAATTTGCTGCCGCTGGCATCGGCAAGAGTGCGCAATCGCGCCACCTCTTCTTCCAACTTCGCCGATTTGACGCGCAACAGGGCGAGTTCCTGCTCTGTCTCACCGCGATCAAAACCCGAGAAGCGGCGGCCGGCATCATAGATCCAGCCGGCTGCTGCGATCGAAATCGCCAGTATCGCGACGGCGGCGACGGCACGCCAGTGCCATGGCAGGTGGGTGCGTACCGCAACGCGCGGCGCAGAAATCCCGAAGCGCCCGCGCAGACGGCGCAGTGTCAAGGAGAGACGGGGATTTGCGCGAGACCGGCGCATTCGTCGAATCCAAACATCAGGTTCATGTTTTGCAGTGCTTGGCCCGCCGCCCCCTTGACCAGATTGTCGATCACCGACAACACCACCAAGGTATCGCCATCCTGGGGTCTGTGCACCGCTATTCGGCAGACATTGGCGGCACGCACCGACCGAGTCTCCGGATGACTGCCGGGTGGCAACACATCGACGAAAGGCTCATTGGCATAGCGCCTCTCGAACAATGCCTGGAAATCTTCGTCGCGGTTGATGCGTGCGTAGAGCGTGGTGTGAATGCCGCGAACCATCGGCGTCAGATGTGGCACGAAGGTCAATCCGATCCTGCAGTTTCCCGCCGATTCGAGCCCCTGGCGGATCTCGGGCAGATGGCGGTGTCCGGGCACGCCGTAGGCTTTGAAATTGTCCGAGGCTTCGCAAAACAGCAGCGAGTTTTCGGCTTTTCGTCCGGCACCGGAGACACCCGACTTCGCGTCGGCGATCAGGTGGTCGGTATCGACGCAACCGGCCTCCACCAGCGGCAGGAAACCCAACTGGGTCGCGGTCGGATAGCAACCGGGATTGGCAATCAGTTGCGCTGCACGGATCTTGTCGCGATTGACTTCGGGTAGGCCATACACCGCTTGTGCGATTCGTTCGGGACAGGCGTGTTTCATGCCATACCACTTTTCCCAAAGCGCCACGTCGGTAATTCGAAAATCGGCGGAAAGATCGATGACCCTCACCCCGGCATCGAGCAACGCCCGCGCCTGCTGCATTGCGACGCCGTTGGGGGTAGCGAAAAACACCAGGTCGCAGTCTTGCAGCGAAGAGGACGTCGGATCGCTAAACTTGAGATCGATCCGGCCGCGCAAACTGGGAAACAGGTCGCTCACCGCGACTCCCGCCTCGGCCCGCGAGGTCACCGCCGACAACTCGACATTCGGATGTTGCGCCAGCAACCGCAGCAGTTCGACGCCCGTATAGCCGGTGCCGCCGACGATGCCAACTTTCATCACCCTTGCCTCCATAAGCATAAGTCAGATTGGCCAGGCGAACCTATCGCACGGACAAGGAACGAAAAAGCCGCCCGCGGGCGGCTTTTTCGGGCGATTTGGCCAGACCGCAAGCGCGCTTAGCGCTTGGAGAATTGCTTGCGTCGACGCGCCTTGTGGAAACCGACTTTCTTGCGCTCGACTTCGCGCGCGTCGCGGGTAACGAAACCGGCTTTGGAGAGCGTCGGCTTGAGCAGCGCGTCGTACTCGATCAGGGCTCGCGTGATGCCATGGCGCACGGCACCCGCTTGGCCCGACTCGCCGCCACCGATAACGTTCACCATGATGTCGAAGGTTGCGCTGTGCTGGGTCAACTCAAGCGGCTGGCGCACCACCATGCGGCCGGTTTCCCTGGAAAAGAAATCATCCACCGGCTTATCATTCACAACAAACTTTCCCGAGCCTTGCTTCATGAACACGCGCGCCACAGCAGTCTTGCGGCGGCCGGTTCCATAATAATAATTCGCTGCCATAATGGGTTCCTATCAGACGACCAGCGGTTTCGGCTGCTGAGCGGTATGGGGATGTACAGCACCGGCATAGCATTTCATTTTCTTCAGCATCGCATAACCCAGCGGTCCCTTGGGCAACATGCCTTTGACCGCTTTTTCCAGGATGCGCGCGGGAAACCGCTGCTGCAACTTTTTGAAATTGGTTTCGTAGATACCGCCGGGGAAGCCGGTATGGCGGTAATACATCTTGGCTTCGGTTTTGTTGCCGGTGACCCGCAGCTTCTCGACGTTGACGACGACAATATAGTCGCCCGTATCGACGTGCGGCGTATATTCCGGTTTGTGCTTGCCGCGCAGGCGGCGTGCGAGTTCGCTAGCCAGCCGGCCCAGCACCTTGTCTGTGGCATCGACTATGAACCAGTCGCGTTCGACTTCATGCGGCTTGGCAGAAAAGGTTTTCATGAGTTCCTCAGCATCCATCGCCCGCGCAGGGGCTCATTTCGGAAACCGCACATTCTAGGGCAACAACGCGCCCTGTGTCAAACCTCAATTCTCGCGGGCGAAAAGCGCAATCCCTGAGGCTACGCGAAACCCACACCAATCAGGATGACGGCCGAAAGCCAGCCAGGATTGCACCGCCACATCGGCCTCGCTGCCGCCGTAACGGCAGCGTCAGCAGGCGCTACAATGCGCTCGAATCAATAGAGGAGAAGGGCAGCGAAGATGGAATGCAGCGTACGATGGATGGACGGGATGAGTTTCGTCGCCGAAACCGGCAGCGGCCATCTGGTAACCATGGACGGCGCCCCCGAGGCTGGCGGCCGCAATTTAGCGCCAAGACCGATGGAACTGGTGCTGGCGGGAGCCGGGGGCTGCACCTCATTCGACGTGGTCATGATTTTGAAGCGCGGGCGCCAAGAGGTCACCGGCTGCGAAGTGAAGCTGAGCGCCGAGCGTGCCGAGAACGACCCCAAGGTATTCACGAAAATCCATTTTCACTTCATCGTCAAGGGCAAGGGGCTAAAGCCCGAGGCCGTCGCCCGGGCGATACAGCTCTCCGCCGAGAAGTATTGCTCGGCAACGATCATGCTGGGCAAAAGCGCAGCGCTGAGTCACGACTGGGAGATCATCGAAACCTAGCCTCAGACTCGGTAGGCGACCGTCTTCATCAGTTTCGCGGCCAGGCGCATCGCCAATTTGAGCGGCACGGGCAGTTCCTTGGCACCCAGACGCATCGCGGTTTGCGCGTGGCCGGCCTCGTCCTTCCGCATCTGCTCGAGTATTTCCCAGGAACGTCGGTCTTGTTGCGGCAGGCGCATCTTGTGGTTTTCGAGATGCGCTTCGACTTGACGCTCGGTCTCGGCGAGAAATCCCAGATTCCAAGCGTCGCCGGATTTTCCTGCCGCCATTCCCATTGCCAGCGCGCCGCCATACCACAACGGGTTGAGCAGGCTCTTGCGCCCACCCAGTTCTTTGATACGCCTTTCCGTCCAGGCCAGATGCTCGGTTTCCTCCCAAGCCGCCTGCTCGAGCGCCAGACGCACCGCCGGGTCGCTTGAGGTAAGCGCCTGCCCCTGGTAGAGCGCCTGGGCGCAAATCTCTCCGCAATGATTGACGCGCATCAAGGCCGCGGCATGAGCGCGTTCGGCATCGGAGAGATCGGCTTCGGCCTCCCCGTTACCGGGTACGGCGCGTACCGTCGGCGCCGGCGCGAACACCGTACGCAAAGCCTTGTCGAAGGCTATGATCAGCGCGTCAATCGGCAAGCTCCCTCAGGGATAGGCTCGGCTACCGCCGGTGCGCAGCTCAGCACGTCCCGCAGCGGCGTTAGCGACGGGGAAACCGTCAGGACAAAAATAATCTCGCGACAGCGCCGCATGATCGCCATTGACCGACTGGCTCCCGATCGGCCGCCAAACGCTCGGCTGCACCCTCGTCCAATCGCCATTGTCGTGTCCGATCGCATAAAGCTTGTACTCGCCCGAACTGCAGCGGATACCCTCGAAGCTAGTGTTGGTCGCCCCGCCAGGCGTCTTCACCACCAGCACATAGCGGACCACCCCATCGCTGTCAACGCTCAAGCTCGCGCCGTCGATGAAAAAATGGTTGCGCGTCGCGGCGCTGACGTAGAACTCGATCAAGCCTCCCGCCTTGGGAGTGGCCGGCAAAGCAATCCCGGAGTCATCGGCTTCCAGCCCACCGGCCGCCGCAGCGGCGGCCGATACGAGCGCGAGCAAGGTCAAAACGAACCGTTTCATATTTACGCGTCCAGATCGTGGCCAACCCGACCCGCCCAACTCGGCTTCTTCTCGGCAGGGTGCAGTGATAAATGGCGCGCAAGCTCTGTCAGCGCCTGCTGATAAACGAGGCGCTTGAATTCGATCACCGTCTCCAAAGGGACCCAGTATTCGTTCCAGCGCCAAGCGTCGAACTCCGGGTGATCGCTGGCTCTCAGACAGACGTCGGAATCACGCCCGACCAGCCGCAGAAGAAACCAGATCTGCTTCTGACCTCTATAGGTGTTACGCCATTCTCGACGGACCCAATGCTTGGGCACGTCATACCGCATCCAGTCTCGGGTACGGCCGAGGATTTCGACATGTTCAGGCATCAGGCCGACTTCCTCGTGCAGCTCGCGGTACATCGCCTGCTCGGGCGTTTCGCCCTTGTTGATGCCCCCTTGCGGGAACTGCCAGGAATGCTCGCGGATGCGCTTACCCCAGAAGACCTCGTTGCGGCCATTGACCAGGACGATGCCGACGTTCGGGCGATAGCCTTCACGGTCAAGCATGATGCTACCTTCAATTCTTCAATTGGACTGACTGTATTTTTTCACAGTTTGGGGCCGAATAGAAGGGGCGTCGGAACGGATAGGGGGCGAGAACCGCCCCAACCGGTCCGCCGCGCTCGCGGTAGAATCGAACTTTCTGCATTTTCCCGGATCCGTTCATGCGCGCCAGCCAGTTTTTCATTTCCACCCTCAAGGAAGCCCCCGCCGACGCCGAAATCGTCAGCCATCAGTTGATGCTGCGAGCAGGGCTGATCCGCCGTCTCGCCGGCGGCATCTACACTTGGATGCCGCTGGGGCTACGCGTGTTGCGCAAGGTGGAGGCCATCGTGCGCGAGGAGATGAACCGTGCCGGCGCCATCGAACTGTTGATGCCGGCGGTGCAGCCGGCCGAACTGTGGCAGGAATCTGGACGCTGGGAACAGTACGGGCCGGAACTCCTGCGCTTGAAAGACCGCCACCAGCGCGACTTCGTCGTCGGCCCGACCCACGAAGAGGTGATCACCGACGTGGTGCGGCGCGAGATCAGGAGCTACCGCCAATTGCCGCGGCACTTCTACCAGATCCAGACCAAATTTCGCGACGAGATCCGGCCGCGTTTCGGCGTCATGCGCGGGCGCGAATTCCTGATGAAGGACGGCTACTCCTTCCACGCCGGCTTCGCCGACCTGCAACGCGAGTACTCGGTCATGCACGAGACCTACACGCGCATCTTCACCCGGCTGGGCCTGCAATTCCGCGCCGTGGCCGCCGATACCGGCTCGATCGGCGGCACCGGCTCGCATGAATTCCATGTGCTGGCCGATTCCGGCGAGGATGCCATCGCTTTCTGCCCGACTTCCGACTACGCCGCCAACGTCGAACTGGCCGAGGCGCTGGCGCCGATGTCAGCGAGACCCGCCGCGACCCAAGCCATGAAGGAGGTCGCGACCCCGGGTAAGATCAAATGCGAGGACGTGGCTGAGTTCCTCGGGCTGCGCATAGAAAAAATGGTCAAGGCTATCGCGGTGATCCGCGACGGCATCCCCGAAGGGGAACCGGGCCGCTTCGCCCTGATCCTGCTGCGCGGCGACCATGACCTGAACGAGATCAAGACCCAGAAAATCATCGGCCATTTCCGCTTTGCGCGTGAAGACGAAATCGAGGAGCGCCTGGGCTGCCGGCCCGGCTACATCGGCCCGGTCGGAATAAATCATGTCGCCACCTTCGCAGACCGCACGGTCGCCGCCATGGGCGATTTCGTCTGCGGCGCCAACAAACCGGGCTTCCATCTGACCGGGGTGAACTTCGGCCGCGATCTGCCCGACGTGACTGGCGGCAACGTCGCCGATTTCCGCAACGTCGTCGCCGGCGACCCCTCGCCCGACGGCAAGGGGACCTTGGAACTATGCCGCGGCATCGAGGTCGGCCACATCTTCCAACTGCGCACCAAATACTCCGAAACGCTGAAATGCACTTTCCTCAACGAGGCGGGGCAGCCGCAGCCGATGGAAATGGGCTGCTACGGCATCGGCGTCTCGCGCATCGTCGGCGCCGCCATCGAGCAGGGACACGACGCGCGCGGCATCGTCTTCCCTCGCGCCATAGCGCCCTTCGAACTCGCCATCGTGCCGGTCGGCTACGGCAAGTCGGCCGCCGTGCGCGAGGAGGCGAACAGGCTCTACGACGAACTCAGCGCAGCGGGCATCGACGTCGTCCTCGACGATCGCGACGAACGACCGGGGGTGATGTTCGCCGACTGGGAACTCACCGGTATCCCGCACCGCGTGGTGATCGGAGAACGCGGCCTGAAGGAGGGGGCCGCGGAATACCAAGGCCGTCGCGACGCCAATGCGACGACTGCGCCCCTGTCCGAAATCGTCTCCCTGGTTCGCCTGAAAGTATGCGGCTGAACGCACGACTCCTCGCCGCCGCGACGCTCGCGCTCGCTCTCCAGATCGGGGCGGTCGGTCTCGCGCACGCTGGCGCACAAGCCTACGAGCCGCTCGCCGCCAGCGTTCAGGCGGCACTGCAGGCGGCCATTTCCGACCGCCCTGCCCCGGAACTGGGCTTCCTCGACTTCAAAGAGAAGGCCTGGCTGAGAGAAATGTCGCGGCGTCTCGCCAGCCGGATGCCGGATCGCAGCTGGCGCCAGGGCTTTCTCAAGACCGTGTATTACGAGGCTAAGCGCGCCGGTCTCGATCCGCAGCTGGTGCTGGGCGTAATCCAGGTCGAAAGCGATTTTCACAAGTACGCGATATCGCCGGCCGGCGCCCGCGGCTACATGCAGGTGATGCCCTTCTGGGTCAAGTTGATCGGGACGAAGAACACCGATCTGTTCCATCTGCGCGTAAACCTGCGCTATGGCTGCACCATCCTGCGCCACTACCTGGACATCGAGCACGGCAATCTCTATCGCGCCCTCGGTCGCTACAACGGCAGTCTCGGTCAGCCCGACTATCCGAACATGGTACGCAACGCCTGGGAACGGCATTGGTACTGGAGCTCTGAACTGGCCCGACGCTGATTTAGCGCATCCCCGGCATCAGGCCCTTCATGCCGCGCATCAGCTTCTGCATGCCGCCCTTGGAAAACTGCTTCATCATTTTTTGGGTCTGCTCGAACTGATTCAGCAGGCGATTGACCTCCTGCACCTGAACTCCGGCGCCTGCAGCGATGCGCCTCTTGCGGCTGGCCTTGAGGATCTCGGGCTTGGCGCGCTCATCCCGGGTCATCGAATTGATGATGCCCTCGATGCGCCGGATCGACTTGTCCTCGACCGCACCGCCGGCCTGGGCGGCCGCCTGGGCGAACTGCGCCGGCAGTTTTTCGAGCATGCCTGATAAGCCGCCCATCTTGCGCATCTGGCTGATCTGCTCCTTGAAGTCGTTCAGGTCGAAGCCCTTGCCCGACTTCATCTTCTGCGCGAATGCCTGCGCCTTGTCCTGGTCCAGCCCGCGCTGCGCTTCCTCGACCAGGCCGAGGATGTCGCCCATGCCGAGAATGCGCGAAGCCATGCGCTCTGGATGGAACTCCTCGAGTCCGGAAAGTTTTTCGCCGATGCCGGCGAATTTGAGTGGCTTGCCGGTGACGTGGCGCACCGACAATGCCGCACCGCCGCGCGCATCGCCATCGAGCTTGGTGAGGATGATGCCGGTCAGCGGCAGCGCCTCATTGAAGGCCTTGGCGGTATTCACCGCGTCCTGGCCGAGCATGGCATCCACCACGAACAGCGATTCGATCGGGTTCAGCAGGGCGTGCAATTCCCTGATCTCGTCCATCATCGCCGCATCGATGGCTAGGCGCCCCGCGGTATCGACGAACAACACCTCGTAGTAATGCTTTCTGGCATAGTCGAGGGCCGCTGCCGCGATGTCCTTGGGCTTATCTTCCGCAGCAGAAGGAAAGAAGTCGATGCCGGCCTGGGCAGCGACCGTCTTCAATTGCTCGATCGCAGCGGGACGATAGACGTCGCAGGAAACCACCAGCACCTTCTTCTTCTGCCGCTCCTTGAGCCATTTGCCCAGCTTGGCGGTAGTGGTGGTCTTGCCCGCTCCCTGCAACCCGGACATCAGAATCACCGCCGGCGGCTGGGTGGCCAGATTGAGGCCGACGCTCTCCCCTCCCATCAACTCGGTCAATTCACGATGCACCACCCCGACCAGCGCCTGGCCGGGAGTGAGCGAACCGATCACCTCCTGGCCGACAGCCTTCTCCTTCACCCGGGCGACCAATTCCTTGATCACCGGCAAGGCGACGTCGGCTTCGAGCAGGGCCATGCGCACTTCGCGCAGCATCTCCGCGATGTTCTCTTCGGTCAGGCGTGCCTGACCGCGCAGCGTCTTGACGACTCGGGCGAGGCGTTGGGTAAGGTTGTCGAGCATGGCAATATTTACAGGCGATTGGGGTAAACTACTGGGATGTCTGAGATTCTACTGCATTCGATGCTGCTGCATTTTCTCGCGGCCGCGCTCTACGCCGGGCTCGCGGCGCACTCCTGGCGTACGCGCTGGCACGGCGCGGCGTTGGCGCAGCCGCTGACCCCCTTGCTGCCGTGGGAGCGGATCGTGCTGCTGGGGGCGCTATGGATCCACGCCGTCACCCTGAGCCACGAAGTGTTCGCCGATGGCGGCATGCGCTTCGGCTTCTCATTGTCGCTGTCGATGATGATCTGGTTGGCGATCGTACTGTACTGGATCGAAAGCTTCTACACCCGCATGGAAGGTCTGCAAATACTCGGGCTGCCGCTGGCTGCCGTCTGCGTCTTGCTGCCGGCGCTGTTCCCGGGACAGCCGCTGAAGGTCAATGCCGATTCCGTCGCCTTCCGCCTGCACTTCCTGATCGCGATGCTGGCCTATAGCCTGTTCACCCTGGCGGCACTCCACGCGCTGTTGATGGCGGCCGCGGAAAAGAGCCTGCACCAGGGACGTCTGTCGCCGCTCTTGTCGCGACTGCCGCCCCTGATGACCATGGAGGCCTTGCTGTTTCGGCTGATCAACATCGGCTTCCTGCTGCTGACGCTGACGGTGGTGTCCGGAGTGCTGTTCTCCGAGAGGCTGTTCGGCAAGGCGCTATCCTTCGACCACAAAACGGTATTCGGACTGATCGCCTGGCTGATTTTCGGCGCTCTGCTGATCGGCCGCCACCTGCGCGGCTGGCGCGGACGACTGGCGTTGCGCTGGACGATGGCCGGCTTCGTCGCCTTGATGCTGGCCTACGTCGGCAGCCGCTTCGTGATCGAGGTGATCCTCGGCCGCGCCTCCTGAACAGTGTCCGAGCGGTTGACAAGCCGAATCGCCGCCCTGATACTCGTTTTACCGTGTTGCCTGCCTGACCCCGCTTGGAAGACATTCCCTTATCGGCACAGTTCGTCGCGCTGATCGTGCTGTTGGCCGTTGCCGGTTTCTTCTCCCTGGCGGAGACGGCGATGATGGCCGCCAACCGCTATCGCCTGCGCGCCAAGCAGCGGGCCGGTCAGCGCGGCGCCAAGTTGGCGCTGGAGCTTCTGGCCAAGACCAACAAGCTGCTCGGCATCATCCTGTTGTTCAATACGCTCACCAACGCCGCCGCGGCCACTCTGGCCGGACTGATCACGGTGCGGATGTTCGGCGAAAAAAAGTGGGCGCTCGGTGCGGGCACCCTGGTCATCACCTTTCTCATCCTGGTGTTCGCTGAAATCACGCCTAAGGTGATCGGGGCCACCTATCCCGACCGCTTGGCGGCCGGCGTGAGCTACGCGCTGACGCCCTTGTTGCGCTTGTTCAATCCGGTGATCGCCTTCGTCAACCTGTTCGTGACCGGCGTACTCAAGCTCTTGCGTCTGAACACCGGAGCCAGTCACGAAGCGCAGCAGCTGTCCCCAGAGGAACTGCGCGCCCTGGTGCTGGAGGGCAGCCATTTCATCCCGCACCAGCATCAGACGATGCTGCTCAACCTGTTCGATCTGGAACGCATCAGCGTCGAGGACATCATGAAGCCGCGGGGAGAGATCGAGGCAATCGACATCGGGGCGCCCATGGAGAAGATCCGCGAGCAGCTCGGCACCAGCTTCCACAGGCGGCTGCCCGTTTATGAAGACGACCCGAGCAATATCGTCGGCGTCCTGCTGCAACGCCGGCTGCTGTCCACTGCGCTGGTTGGCGACCTGACCGTCGAGAATCTGCGCGCACAACTGGTCGAGCCCTATTTCATTCCGGCGGCGACGCCGATCTATGCGCAGTTGCAATTCTTCAAGGAGAACCGCCAGCGCTTCGGCCTGGTGGTCGATGAGTACGGCGAACTTGAAGGATTGGTGACCTTGGAGGACATCATCGAGGAGATCATCGGCAAGTTCACCACCAGCGTGCCGAGCGGCAACACGGAATTGTCCTGGGACGACACGGAAGACGGGAAAAGCGTGCTGGTCGACGGCGGCCGCAGCTTGCGGGAACTCAATCGCGCGCTCGATCTCAGCTTTCCGCTGGACGGTCCGAAGACGCTGAACGGACTGATCATCGAACATCTCCAGGACATCCCCGAATCCGGTCTCAGCGTCAAGATCAGCGGTACGCCGATGGAAATCGTGCAGACCCAGGACCGCCGCATCCGCATGGTGCGGATTTTCCAGCCGACCGGCCAGGCCGACTGAGGGCTGTTGGCATCAGCGCCCGGATAACGATAGACTCCCGAATTATCCATATGGACTGAAACAAAACGGGCGATGACGGCGATTCTGCAGACCACTCTGAGCAGCCTGGCGCGCGCACTGGTACAGCAGGGGCACCTGATGGAAGACGAGGCCGAGGCCATGGCGAATCACGGCGCCAAGAGCAGCAGCGGTTTCGTTGACCAGTTGATCATCAGCGGCCGCATGAAGCCCCACGAGATCGCCAGCTTTGCCGCCAGCACCTTCGGCTATCCGCTACTCGATATCGCCGCCTTCGACATGACGCGGATGACCAGCGGCACCATCGACCGTAAACTGATGCAGATGCATCAGGTGCTCGCGCTCACGCGTCGCGGCAATCGCATCGCGGTGGCGCTGGCCGACCCCACCAATCTCAGCGCGCTGGACGAGATTCGTTTCCAGACGGGACTGGTGGTCGACCCGGTGGTGGTCGAGAGCGACAAATTGGCGACGCTGGTCGCCAGCTATCTGCTCCCAGCAGCCTCGCTCAACGAGTTCACGCGCGAGGATCTTCACCTCGAATTCGAGGATGCCGCCGTCAAGGAGGCGGCCATCCAGGCCGACAACCTCGATATCGACGATGCGCCGGTAGTCAAATTCCTGCAGAAGATCCTCCACGATGCCATCACCGAGGGCGCCTCCGACATCCATTTCGAACCCTACGAGAAATACTACCGGATTCGTTATCGCACCGATGGTGTCCTGCGCGAGATCGCCCAGCCACCGCTGGTCGTCAAGGAGAAGATCGCCTCGCGGATCAAGGTGGTCTCGCGTCTGGACATATCCGAGAAACGGATTCCGCAGGATGGCCGCATGAAGCTGGTTCTGTCCAAGAACAAGTCGATCGATTTCCGGGTATCGACGCTGCCGACGCTGTACGGCGAAAAGATCGTGATGCGCGTCCTCGATGCCTCTGCCGCCCTGCTCGGCATCGATGCGCTCGGTTACGAACCGGACCAGCGGGAAGCCATGCTCACCGCCATCAATCGCCCCTACGGCATGGTGCTGGTGACCGGCCCCACCGGCAGCGGCAAGACGGTATCCCTTTACACCTGCCTCAACCTGCTCAACAAACCGGGGGTCAATATTTCGACGGCGGAGGATCCGGCCGAAATCAATCTGCCCGGGGTCAATCAGGTCAATATCAACGAGAAGGCCGGGCTCAGCTTCACGGCAGCGCTCAAGTCCTTCCTGCGCCAGGACCCCGACATCATCATGGTCGGCGAGATCCGCGACCTGGAAACCGCCGAGATCTCGATCAAAGCCGCACAGACCGGCCATCTGGTATTGTCCACGGTGCACACCAACGATGCGCCGACGACGCTGTCGCGCATGCTGAACATGGGCATCGCGGCATTCAACATCGCTTCGAGCGTGATCTTGATCACCGCCCAGCGTCTGGCGCGCCGCCTGTGCTCCTGCAAGCTGCCGCTGTCGATCCCGACGGAGGCGCTACTGCAGGCGGGGTTTACCGCAGAGGAACTCGACGGCAGTTGGCAGCACTATGGACCCGGCGGCTGCGAGCTGTGCAAAGGTAGCGGTTACAAGGGGCGGGTCGGCATCTATCAGGTAATGCCGATTTCTGAAGAAATCGGTCGCCTGATCATGACCGGAGGCAACGCCATGGACATCGCCGATCAGGCACGCCGCGAGGGCGTCAGGGATCTGCGCCAGTCCGGCTTGCTCAAGGTCAAGCAGGGAATCACGTCGCTGGAAGAAGTGCTCGCCTGTACCAACGACTGAGGCACACAGGGGAATCGGAAAATGGCCACCGCCACGAAAGCAGACAAGAGAGCCGGACAGATCAAGGAGTTCGCCTTCGCCTGGGAGGGCAAGGACAAGAGCGGCAAGCTGGTCCGCGGCGAGATGCGTGCCGGCGGCGAAACCATGGTGCAGGCGACTCTGCGCCGCCAGGGCATCCGCGTCAGCAAGATCAAGAAACAGGGCTTTGCCAAGGGCGGCAGCGTCACCGACAAGGACATCACGCTGTTCACGCGCCAGCTCGCCACCATGCTGAAGGCCGGCGTGCCGTTGCTGCAGGCCTTCGAGATCGTCGGCAAGGGTGCCAGCAACCGCGCCGTCGGCAAGCTGTTGAACGACATCAAGAACGACGTCGAGACCGGCTCCAGTCTCAACCAGGCCTTCCGCAAGTACCCACTGTACTTCGACGCGCTGTTCTGCAATCTGGTGGGCGCCGGCGAACAGGCCGGCATTCTCGACTCACTGCTCGACCGCCTGGCTACCTACAAGGAAAAAATCCTGGCGATCAAGTCTAAGATCAAGTCGGCGCTGTTCTATCCGATCGCCATCCTCGTGGTCGCTTTCGTCATCACCGCGATCATCATGATTTTCGTGATCCCGGCGTTCAAGAACGTGTTCAAGAGCTTCGGCGCCGACCTGCCGGCGCCGACGCTGTTCGTGATCGCGATCTCCGACTTCTTCGTCGCCCACTGGTATCTGATCTTCGGCGGCATCTTCGGTGCTTTCTACGCCTTCTTTTACTTCTGGAAACGCTCGCTGCCGATGCAGATCTTCATGGACAAGACCCTGCTGCGCGTGCCGGTATTCGGGGCTATCGTCAGAAAAGCGACCATCGCGCGCTGGGCGCGTACCCTGTCCACCATGTTCGCCGCCGGCGTGCCGCTAGTGGAAGCGCTCGACTCGGTCGGCGGCGCCGCCGGCAACCACGTCTACAAAATGGCCACCAAACAGATCCAGGGCGAAGTGAGCACCGGCACCAGTCTCACCGTGGCGATGCAAAACGCCACGGTGTTTCCGAGCATGGTCATCCAGATGGTGGCGATCGGCGAGGAGTCGGGCCAACTAGACGCCATGCTCTCGAAGGTTTCCGACTTCTTCGAGGCCGAGGTCGACGATGCGGTCGACGCCCTCTCCAGTCTGATGGAACCGATCATCATGGTGGTTCTGGGCACCCTGATCGGCGGTCTGGTGATCGCCATGTACCTGCCCATCTTCAAAGTGGCGCAGACCGTCTGACGCTACGGTATCCGCCATGACCCTGCTCGATTTCCTGGCCGATCCGGCCCATTTCGCCGCGGCCTGTCTGCTGTTCGGTCTGGCCATCGGCAGCTTCCTGAATGTCGTCATCCATCGCCTGCCGCTGATCATGGAACGCGGGTGGCGGGCGCAGTGCGCAGAGCTAGCGGGCGAGCCGGCGCCGGCGCAGGAGGCGCTGTCGCTGTCCCGTCCGGGTTCGCGTTGCCCCAAGTGCGGCCATCCGATTTCGGCATGGGAGAACATTCCGCTCTTGAGCTACCTCGCCCTGCGCGGCCGCTGCCGCGCCTGCCAAGCGAGGATCAGCCCGCGCTACCCCGCGATCGAGGCGCTCACGGCCCTGCTCTCCGCCTACGCCGGCTGGCATTTCGGCTTCACCGTGGCAGCTGCCGGCGCCCTGCTGTTCATCTGGGCGATGATCGCGCTCAGCTTCATCGATCTCGACACCCAGCTCCTGCCCGACGACATCACGTTGCCGCTGTTATGGCTGGGCCTGCTGGTCAATGTCGGCGGCGGTTTCACCGACCTCAGGAGCGCGGTGATCGGCGCCGTCGCCGGCTATCTGGCCTTGTGGAGCGTCTATTGGGGCTTCAAGCTCGCCACCGGCAAGGAGGGCATGGGCTACGGCGACTTCAAGCTCTTGGCCGCGATCGGCGCATGGTTCGGCTGGCAATTGCTGCCCCTGACGATCCTGCTCTCATCCTTAGTCGGCGCCCTGGTCGGCATCGCCTTGATCGTCCTGGCCAAGCGCGGCCGTGAAGTGCCCATCCCGTTCGGTCCCTATCTCGCCGCCGCCGGCGTGCTCGCCCTGTTCTGGGGCAAGCCGCTGACGCACGCCTACCTGGGCCTGGTGAGCGCTTGAAATAGCGCCCGGCGCCCGCATCTACGCCCCATCGATGCGCCGCCGGGGGGTTCCGGCGGTTAAGTTATAATCTCGTCTTTTGGAGGCAGTCATGCCGATCTATGCCTACCGTTGCAGCAGTTGCGGCCACGAGAAGGAAGTGTTGCAGAAAATGAGCGACCCGCTGCTCACCACCTGCCCCGAATGCCATGCCGAAACCTTCAGCAAGCAACTGACCGCCCCTGGTTTCCAGCTCAAGGGCAGTGGCTGGTACGCGACCGACTTCAAAGGCGGTGCCAGCGCCGCCAAGAGCGAAACCAAGACGGAGGCACCTCCCTGCCAGGGGGGGAGCGGGTCTTGTGCCTGCCATTGAAAGTGCGACGGGCGGGTTTTCCCGCAGGATGAAGAAGTATTTCATTACCGGCCTGCTGATCTGGGTTCCGCTGGCGATTACCGCCTGGGTGCTGTCGTTGATCGTCGGCACCATGGATCAATCGCTGCTGCTGCTGCCGGTGTCGATCCGGCCGGAGACCCTGCTCGGTTTCTACGTGCCCGGCGTCGGCGCGATCCTGACGCTGCTGGTGGTATTTCTCACCGGTCTCGTTACCGCGAACATCATCGGTCAGCGTCTGGTGCGTTTCTGGGAGGGCGTGTTGTCGCGCATCCCGGTGGTGAAGTCGGTCTATTACAGCGTCAAGCAGGTCTCCGACACTCTGTTCTCCTCGACCGGCGAGGCCTTCCGCAAGGCGCTACTGGTGCAGTATCCGCGCTCAGGCTGCTGGACCATCGCCTTCCTCACCGGCCAACCGGGGGGCGATGTCAGCCTCCACCTGCGCGGCGAATACGTCAGCGTCTATCTGCCGACCACGCCCAATCCAACCTCGGGCTTCTTCCTGATGCTGCCGCGCGCCGACGTGATAGAACTCGACATGAGCGTCGATGAGGCGCTGAAGTACATCATCTCGATGGGCGTGGTCGCCCCTCCCATGCGCAACCCCCTGGGCCGCGCCCAGAACCAATAGCCGCCTCCTGGCGGCTTTTTCACGGAAACCAACATGCGAACCCACTACTGCGGCCAGGTAAATGCCGGCCACGTCGGCCAGACCGTCACGCTCTGCGGCTGGTGCCATCGCCGTCGGGACCACGGCGGCGTCATCTTCATCGACCTGCGCGACCGCGAAGGCCTGGCCCAGGTCGTCTGCGATCCCGACAATCCTGAAATGTTCGCCTTAGCCGAAGGCGTCAGAAACGAATTCGTGCTCAGGATCACGGGGCGCGTGCGCCGCCGCCCCGAGGGCACGGTCAATTCCAATCTCGCCACCGGCGAGATCGAGATCCTCTGCCAGACGCTGGAAATCGTGAACCCGGCGGTGACGCCGCCGTTCCAACTGGACGAGGAGAATCTCTCCGAGAACGTGCGCCTGACCCATCGCGTGCTCGACCTGCGCCGGCCGCAGATGCAGAAGAACATGATGCTGCGCTACAAGACGGCGATGTCCTTCCGCCGTTTTCTCGATGCCAACGGCTTCATCGACATCGAGACGCCGATGCTGACCAAGAGCACGCCGGAAGGCGCGCGCGACTACCTGGTGCCCTCGCGCGTGCACCCGGGCCAGTTCTTCGCCCTGCCCCAATCGCCGCAATTGTTCAAGCAGCTCCTGATGGTGGCCGGCTTCGACCGCTACTATCAGATCACCAAGTGCTTCCGCGACGAGGACCTGCGCGCCGACCGCCAGCCGGAGTTCACCCAGATCGATATCGAGACCTCGTTCATGAACGAGGGAGAAATCACGGCGCTGATGGAGGAGATGCTGCGCACGGTGTTCCGCGAGGCGCTCGCGGTCGAGTTGCCCGCCCCCTTCCCGCGCATGAGCTACGCCGAAGCCATGCACCGCTTCGGCTCGGACAAGCCCGACCTGCGCGTGACCCTGGAGCTGACCGAGCTGACCGACGTCATGCGCGACGTAGACTTCAAGGTGTTCAGCGGCCCGGCCGGCAACGGCGGCCGGGTGGCGGCGCTGCGCATCCCAGGCGGCGGCGCGATCTCGCGCAGCGAGATCGATGCCTACACCGAGTTCGTCAAGATCTACGGCGCCCGCGGCCTGGCCTGGATCAAGGTCAACGAGACGGCCCGCGGCCGCGACGGCCTGCAGTCGCCGATCGTCAAGAACCTGCACGACGCGGCGATAACGGCGATCCTCGAGCGCAGCGGCGCCCAGGACGGCGATCTGATCCTGTTCGGCGCCGACCGCGCCAAGGTCGTCAATGACGCCCTGGGCGCGCTGCGCATCAAGATCGGCCATGAGCGGGCCCACCTCACCGGCGAGGCGTGGCGGCCGCTGTGGGTGGTCGACTTCCCGATGTTCGAGTATGACGAGGAAGGTCACCGCTGGAGCGCCTGCCACCACCCCTTCACGGCGCCCAAGGACGGCCACGAGGACCTCCTGGCGTCCGATCCCGGCGCCTGCCTGGCCAAGGCCTACGATCTGGCCCTGAACGGCTGGGAGATCGGCGGCGGCTCGGTGCGTATCCACTCCTCGGCGATGCAGTCGAAGGTGTTTGCCGCCCTGGGAATCGGCGAGAAGGAAGCGCAACTGAAGTTCGGCTTCCTGCTCGACGCACTCAAGTACGGCGCGCCGCCGCACGGCGGTCTGGCCTTCGGCCTCGACCGCATCGTCACCATGATGAGCGGCGCCGAATCGATCCGCGACGTGATCGCCTTCCCCAAGACGCAGCGCGCCCAGTGCCTATTGACCGACGCTCCCTCCCCGGTCGACGAGCAGCAGTTGCGCGAACTGCACATCCGCCTGCGGCAGAAGGTGGAAACGCAGATCGAGGTCGGCAAGACCTGAACATGCGCCGCCTGCTGCTCGCCCTCTGGCTGAGCTGCGCGGCATTGACGGCGGCCGGGGTAACTCTGCCCGCCGCCGTCCCCCGCGGCGAATTGCCGCGCGCGGCGCAACAGACGCTGCGTCTGATCGAGCGCGGCGGCCCCTTCCCCTACCGCCGCGACGGCATCGTCTTCGGCAATCATGAACGGCGCCTGCCCTACCGATCCCCCGGCTATTACCGCGAATACACGGTGCCCACGCCCGGACGGCGCGACCGGGGTCCCCGCCGGATCATCGTCGGCCGGCCGGGCGAGTACTACTACAGCGGCGATCATTACCGCAGCTTCCGGAGCATCCGCGAATGAATGATGCAAACCAGCTTAAGGCGCTGCTCCAAGACGCCTCGCGCGCCGGCGTCTATCACCTGCCGCTGGCCGGCCCGGAGCAGATCCTCGCCGCCGCCCAAGACTGCGACTATGCGGTATTCCGGGTCGATCTTTCGGCGGCGACGGACAAGGCCGGCCTGCTCGCGGCGCTGGCGCGCGACATGGCCCTGCCGGAGTGGTTCGGTCACAACTGGGACGCACTCGCCGATTGCCTCGCCGACTTGAGCTGGCGGCCCGCCGAGGGTTATCTGGTGCTGCTGGAACACTCCGACCTGTTGCGCACGCGCGCCGAAGAAGATTTCGTCGCGGCCCTGCAATTGTTCGCGGCGGCCGCCGGGGAATGGCGCGAACAGGGGGTGGCGTTCTGGTGTCTGGTCGACATGCAGGCCGACGGCATCAGTTGGTTGCCCGGATTGTGATGCCCGGCGCCAAGAAGCCGGTCTCGGTGCTGGTGCTGATCCACACGCCGCGACAGGAGATCCTGCTGCTCGAACGCGCCACCCGCCCGGGCTTCTGGCAGTCGGTCACCGGCAGCATCGAGGCCGAACTCGACCAGGGCGACCTGCGCCTGACGGCGCGCCGGGAAGTGCGGGAGGAAACCGGTATCGCCGCCCGGCCGGAGACATTGATCGACTGGCGTCTATCCAACCGATTCGAGATCTTCCGCGAATGGCGTTCCCGTTACCCGGAAGGCGTGAGCCACAACGTCGAGCACGTCTATAGCCTCTGCGTGCCGCGCGAGACCGAAGTCACCCTCGCGCCCGACGAGCACCTCGCCCATCTTTGGCTGCCCTGGCGTGCCGCAGCCGACAAGGTCTTCTCCTGGAGCAACCGCGACGCGATCCTGATGCTGCCGCTGCTTCAGGACGAGCCGTCCTGCGCTTGAGCGCCGCCCCCGACCCAACCTCTAGGCCGGCGCGACGGGTAGAATCCCGCCATTGTCGAACTTCACTGCCGCCCCGATCATGACCGACCAGCTCTCCGCCGCCGTCAAGACCGGCATCCTCGCCGAGGCACTGCCCTACATCAAGCGCTTCCACGGCAAGACCATGGTCATCAAGTACGGCGGCAACGCCATGACCGACGCGCACCTGAAAAACTGCTTCGCGCGCGACGTCGTGCTGCTCAAGCTGGTCGGCATGAATCCGGTGGTGGTGCATGGCGGCGGCCCGCAGATCGACGAACTGTTGAAGCGCATCGGCAAGAGAGGCGAGTTCATCCAGGGGATGCGCGTCACCGACGCCGAGACCATGGCGATCGTCGAAATGGTCTTGGGCGGGCAGGTCAACAAGGAGGTCGTACATCTCATCAACCAGCACGGCGGCAAGGCGGTCGGTCTCACCGGCAAGGACGGCGCCTTCATCCGTGCCAAGAAACTGCTGATGCCGAACCGGGACAAGCCCGGCGATCTGCTCGACATCGGTCAGGTCGGCGAAATCGTCGCCATCGATCCGGCGCTGATCACCCTGCTCCATTCCAGCGACTTCATCCCGGTGATCGCGCCGATCGGCGTCGGCGCCGAGGGCGAGACCTACAACATCAACGCCGACGTGGTCGCCGGCAAGATCGCCGAGATCCTCAAGGCGGAAAAACTGATCATGCTCACCAATACCCCGGGCGTACTGGACGAGAACGGCCAGCTGCTGACCGGCATCACGCCCAAGGAAATCGACGACATGGTCGCCGCCGGCACGCTCTCCGGCGGCATGCTGCCGAAGATCGGCTCGGCCCTGGACGCGGCGAGGAGCGGCGTGAGGAGCGTCCATATCATCGACGGCCGGGTCGAGCACGCCCTGCTGCTGGAGATCCTGACCGACGAGGGCGTGGGCACGCTGATCAAGAGCAAGTGACGCCGTCGATCACGCCCGGCTGCGGCTACAATCCGTGCTCAGGGTGAACAGGGGGAATCACGGATGGCGAACAAACC
>JAJZPJ010000239.1 GCA_021811225.1 Pseudomonadota bacterium | reverse complement strand
TACCGAGGTCGGCGCCAGCAGGAAGATCGGATCGATGTCGGCCCGGCGCAAGGCCGCGGCGAACTCGACGCATTCCTCGGGCGGATAATCGACGATCAGCACGCCATCGACCCCGGCCGCCTGCGCGTCGCCGGCGAAGGCGTCGCCGTAGGCCTCGACCGGGTTGGCGTAGCCCATCAGGACCACCGGCGTGTCGGTATTCTCGGCGCGGAAACGGCGCACCAGATCGAGCACGCCTCTCAAGCTCATGCCGTGCCTCAGGGCGCGCTCGGAGGCGCGCTGGATGGTCGGGCCGTCGGCCATCGGATCGGAGAAGGGCACGCCCAGCTCGATGATGTCGGCACCGCCCTCGACCAGCGCCCGCATCAGGGGCAGCGTCGTCTCGGGATCCGGGTCGCCGGCGGTGATGAAGGGGATCAGGGCGCAGCGGCCCTGGCGCTTGAGTTGTGCGAAGGTTTTCTGGATGCGCGACATCAGAATTGGATTCCCGATTTCTCGGCGACGGTGTGCATGTCCTTGTCGCCGCGGCCGGAGAGATTGACCAGCAGCACCTGGTCCTTGGGCAGCGTCGGCGCTAGCTTGGCAGCGTGAGCCAGCGCGTGCGAGGACTCCAGCGCCGGGATGATGCCCTCGTAGCGGCACAGCGCGTGGAATGCCGCCAGCGCCTCGTCGTCGGTCACCGCGACGTATTCGGCGCGGCCGCTGTCCTTCAGCCAGGCGTGCTCGGGGCCGACGCCGGGATAATCGAGGCCGGCGGAGATCGAGTGCGTCTCGATGATCTGGCCGTGTTCGTCCTGCATCAGGTAGGTACGGTTGCCGTGCAGCACGCCCACCGGGCTGTTGGCGGAGAGCGGCGCGGCGTGCCTGCCGGTCTCCAGACCATAACCGGCCGCCTCGACGCCGATCAGCCTGACGCCGGCGACGTCGAGATAGGGATAGAAAATGCCCATGGCGTTGGAGCCGCCGCCGACGCAGGCGATCACCGCGTCGGGCTGCCGGCCGATCATCTGCGGCATCTGGACCAGGCATTCGGCGCCGATCACCGACTGGAAGTCGCGCACCATCATCGGATAGGGATGCGGCCCGGCGACGGTGCCGATGATGTAGAAGGTGTCGGCGACGTTGGTGACCCAGTCGCGCATCGCCTCGTTCAGCGCGTCCTTCAGCGTCTTCGAGCCGCTGTCCACCGGCACCACGGTGGCGCCCAGGAGCTTCATCCGGTAGACGTTGGCCGCCTGGCGCCGGATGTCCTCCGAGCCCATATAGACCACGCATGCCATGCCGTAGCGCGCCGCCACCGTGGCGGTGGCCACACCGTGCTGGCCGGCGCCGGTCTCGGCGATCACCCGGGGCTTGCCCATGCGCCGCGCCAGCATCGCCTGGCCGATGCAGTTATTGACCTTGTGCGCGCCGGTATGGTTGAGATCCTCGCGCTTCAGGTAGATCTGCGCTCCGCCCAGCGCGCCCGACCAGCGCTTGGCGTGATAGATCGGACTGGGCCGGCCGACGTAGTGCTTGAGGTCGGACTCGAACTCGGCGTGGAAGGCCGGATCCCGACGGGCGGAATCGTAGGCGGCGGTGAGCTCGGCGAGTGCCGGCACCAGCGTCTCGGCGACGAAGCTGCCGCCGTAGCGGCCGAAGTGGCCGCGCGCGTCGGGCAGGTTGTAGGGGCTATCGGGCATCGGCACTTCTCACTCCGGCGACAAATTCGGCAATCTTTTGGGCATCCTTGACGCCTCCGGCGAGTTCGACGCCGCTGCTGACATCGACCGCCCAGGGTCTGACGGCCTCGATCGCGGCGGCGACGTTGCCGGCGTGCAGCCCGCCCGACAGGATCACCGGCTGCGGCAGGCCTTGCGGAATCAGGCCCCAGTCGAAGGTCCGTCCGGCCCCGCCGTAGCCATCCACGTGGGCATCGAGGAGCAGACCGCGGGCGTCAGGAAACGAAGCTGCGTATTCTAGCAAATCGAGGCCGGGCCTGACGCGCGCCGCCTTGATGTAGGGCAGGCCGAATTGCGCGCAATAGGCGGCGTCCTCCTCGCCGTGGAACTGCAGCAGCTGCAGCGGCACCGCGGAGACGATCCGGCGCACCACGGCGGCGTCCTCATTGACGAACAAGCCGACCAGGGTGACGAAGGGCGGCGAGCGCCGGGCCAGCATGGCGGCGCGGCCGTCGTCCAGATAGCGCGGGCTGGGCGGATAGAAGACCAGGCCCAGCGCATCGGCGCCAAGCCGGACGGCGTCGGCGAGATCCTGCTCGCGCGTGATGCCGCAGATCTTTACGCGGGTGCGGAACATGGGCGGGCCACGACTATCATCGATCGGATACCGGCAGGGACGAAGCGGCGATGATACGGTTCGCCTCGGGCAAGCACCAGCGCGACTGGTATTCGACGCCGGTCAAGTACAGGCCGGCGGGGGAGAAGGTCGGGGCGGCGCGGCGGCGATCCCGTCCGGCCAGGAGTTCGGCGATCCACTCGGGCGACTGCCCGCCCTTGCCCACCGCGACCAGGGCGCCGACCAGATTGCGCACCATGTGGTGGAGAAAGGCGTCGGCGCGGAACTCGAACAGCAGCAGATCGCCCCGGCGCTCGACCTCCGCCCGATGCAGCGTCTTGATCGGCGATTTGGCCTGGCACTGGGCGGCGCGGAAAGCCGAGAAATCGTGTTCGCCGATCAGGTGGGCGCAGGCACGGTTCATCCGCTCGACATCCAGTTCGCGATGAAACCAGCCGACCTTGCCGTGATTCACGGCCGGACGTACCGGATGGTTGTAGAGCAGATAGCGGTAGCTGCGCGAATGCGCGGCAAAGCGGGCGTGGAATTCGGCGTCGACCGGCACCGCCCAGCGCACCGCCACCGCGTCCGGCAGGTGCGCGTTGGTCCCGCGCACCCAGGCGCTGATCGGTCGCTGGGCCTCGGTATCGAAATGGACGACCTGGGCGAGCGCGTGGACACCGGCATCGGTGCGGCCGGCGCAGACGACCCGAACCGCTGCGCCGGCGACTTCAGCCAAGGCGCGCTCCAGCGCATCCTGAACGGTGTTGCCGTCGGCTTGCGACTGCCAGCCATGAAACGGCGCGCCGTCGTACTCCAGGCCCAGGGCGATCCTCATCATGACGCGATGCCGCAGCCGCCGGCGGCGCCGCCTCCCGCTAGCCGAGCTGGGCGAGCATGGCGGCAGCGGCCGCCTGCTGTTCGGCGTTGCCCTCGTTGATCACTTCCTGCAGCAGTTCGCGCGCCCCCTCCTTGTCGCCCATTTCCTCGTAGGCGTGGGCGAGTTCGAGCTTGGTGGCGACCTCCTCGGCGACGGTGGGCGTCATCTGTGGCGGTGGCGGCACCGCCGCGGCGGCAGCCGGCGGCGCGACCTCATCGAGCTCCAGGCTGATCTTGGAGAAGTCCACGCTGGGCGGCGGCAACGGTGCCGGCTCCTTGACCGGCTCTGCATGATCGAGATCGAACTGGAGATCGAGCGGCTTGGCACCGGCCACCGCCGAGCGTTCGAGTTCTATCAGCGCCGGCGCCTCCGCCTCGCCCGGTGCTTCATCTGCGGGTGCCGACAGATCGAGGTCGAGCCCGGCCGCCGGCATTGCAGCAGCCGGCGCCGAGAGGCCGAAGTCCGTGGCCGCCAGCTCGATATCGAGTTGTCCGGGGACGGTGCTTTCGTTCGCTCCCGGCGAGGGTGCCAGCGGCGCCTGCGGCGCTTCCTGAGGCGCCGCTTCCCTCTGGCCAGGAATCGCCAGCGTCTCGACGCCGGCGTATTCGCCGGCCGGCTCGATCAGCGCGGGGCTGAGCTCGAAATCCAGTATCCCGGGCTCTTCGGCAGGC
>JAJZPJ010000238.1 GCA_021811225.1 Pseudomonadota bacterium | reverse complement strand
CCTTGGCCAACATGCCGATCCAGCGCTTCGGCAGCATGCTCGTCTCGAAGGGACAGTTCGGGCAATACATGGAGCTGCTGCGCGCCGCCCATCAGGACAGCAATCTGGACGGGGTCATGTGCCGCACCCTGGTCAGCATCGACTGGCAGGGCTACCTCCACGATTGCGACTTCAACCAGATGCTGGGCATGCCGCTCGCCGTGCCGGGCCGGGCGAAGCTCCACGTCTCGAAATTGGCCGGTCTCGATCTCGGGGACAATCCCATTGCCGTCGCCGACCACTGCTACGGCTGCACCGCGGGGCAGGGCAGCAGCTGCGGCGGTGCCCTGGGGCCGGTCGCATGAAGGCTGCGAGCCGCGCCGGTCGCTTCTGCCCCGCCGGCTATGGCTATGCGCCTGCGGCATTCGCCGGGGCGAGCGAGATCGAGGCCGAAACGCTGTACGTGGTCGGCGGTTTGTACGGCAACGGTTTTGCGCTCGACGCCGTGCAGGACATGGCGGCCGCCGAACCCGGCCCGGTGCGCATCGTCTTCAACGGCGACTTCAACTGGTTCAACATCCGGCCGGATTCGTTTGCCGCGATCAACGCGCGGGTCCTGCGGCACACCGCCCTGCGCGGCAACGTCGAGACCGAACTGGCCGGCGACGATCGGGGCACCGGCTGCGGCTGCGCCTATCCGGAGACGGTCTCCGACGCCGAGGTGGCGCGCTCCAACCGCATCCTGGACATGCTGCGCGACACCGCCCGCGGCTTTCCCGATCTGCGTGCGCAGCTGGCGCGGCTGCCGATGCTCGCCGCGGCGCGCGTGGGCGGGCTGCGCATCGGCATCGTCCATGGCGACGGCGAATCGCTGGCCGGCTGGCGCTTTGCCCAGCAATCGCTGGACGCGCCGGACAATCTGCCCTGGCTCGACGCGGTCCATGCCGCGGCGGGGGTCGATCTGTTCGCCAGCAGCCACACCTGCCTGCCCGCGCTCAGGGAGTTCGCGCTGAGCCGCGGATCGCTGGTGGTGATCAACAACGGGGCCGCCGGCATGCCGAATTTCGCCGGCACGCGCTACGGACTGCTGACGCGGATATCGCTTCATCCGGCGCCGATCGCACCGGTCTATGGCATTTTCCGGGACGGCGTTCATGTCGAGGCGCTGCCCGTCCGCTACGATCACGGGCGCTGGCTCGAGGCCTTTCTCTCCGACTGGCCGCCGGGTTCGCCGGCCCATGATTCCTATTACCGCCGCATCAGCGAAGGTCCGGGCTATGGCGCAGAAATCGCGTTCCCTGGCCGGATCGCGGCGTGAGGACAACAAACCGATGGATAAGAAGCCGCCCGCCGCAGCGAAGAAATGGCCCAAGCCCAGACGCTACGACCGCAACCTGGTGGTCATCGGCGCCGGTGCCGCGGGCTTGGTCACCGCCTATATCGCCGCCGCCGTGAAGGCCAAGGTGAGCCTCATCGAAAAGCACAGGATGGGCGGCGACTGTCTCAACACCGGCTGCGTGCCGTCGAAGGCGCTGATCCGGACGGCGAAGCTGCTCGCCCAGATCCGAAGAGCCGAGGAGTTCGGACTCCGCAAGACGGCGGCCGAGTTCGATTTCGCCGAGGTCATGGAGCGTGTGCAACGCGTCGTCAAGGCCATAGCACCGCACGACTCCGTGGAACGATATGCGGCGCTCGGCGTCGATTGCATCCTGGGCGAAGCCGAGATCACGTCGCCGTACTCGGTGGCGATCAGGACCGAGAACGGAACCAGAACGCTGACCACCCGCGCCATCGTCATCGCCGCCGGCGCCCGGCCTTTCGTTCCGCCGATTCCGGGTCTCGAAGAGATCGGCTATCTGACCTCGGATACGGTGTGGAATCTGCGGCAACTGCCGCGCCGGCTTCTCGTTCTGGGCGGCGGGCCGATCGGTTGCGAACTGGCGCAGTGTTTCGCCCGTCTCGGCGCGCAGGTCACCCAGGTGGAGATGCTGCCCCGGATCATGTTCCGCGAGGATCCCGAGATCTCCGGCATGGTGATGCAAGGCTTCCAGGCGGAAGGGATCGATGTCCGCCTCGGGCATAAGGCACGACGCTTCGCGGTCGAGAACGGCGAGAAGATCCTGATCGCCGAGCACGACGGCGCCGAGGTGCGAATTCCCTTCGATGCCGTGCTGGTGGCCGTGGGCCGAATCGCGAATACCGCCGGCTACGGCCTGGAGGCGCTGGGCATTGCGCCGACCAGGACCGGCACGGTGGCAACCAACGGCTACCTGCAGACGATCTACCCGAATATTTATGCCTGCGGCGATGTCGCCGGGCCCTACCAGTTCACCCACGCCGCCGCCCACCAGGCCTGGTATGCGGCCGTGAATGCCTTGTTCGGACGCTTCAGGAAATTCAAGACGGACTATTCGGTGATGCCCTGGGCGACATTCACCGACCCCGAGGTGGCGAGGGTCGGACTGAACGAGATCGAGGCAAGGGAGAAGACAATTCCGTATGAGCTCAGCGTCTTTCAGCTCGATGACCTGGATCGCGCCATCGTCGATGGCGAGGCCCGTGGCCTGGTCAAGGTCCTGACCGTTCCCGGCAAGGACCGGATCCTCGGGGTGACGATCGTGGGCGAGCGCGCAGGCGAGGTGATCGCCGAATTCGTGCTGGCCATGCGACGAGGCATCGGCCTCAGCAAGATTCTCGGCACCATCCACATCTATCCGACGTTGGCGGAGGCCAACAAGTATGCCGCCGGCGTCTGGAAGAGGGCGCATGCACCCGAAGGCCTGCTCAAGTGGGTGGAGCGCTATCACGCCTGGATGAGGCGGTGAGCGCGACCGTGGCGGGAGTATCCGACGGCGCCGAAACTGCGATGCCAAAACTATCCCTGATTCTCCCGACGCTCGACGAGGCGGCCGGCATCGGCGCCGCACTCGAAGCGGTGCAGCCCTTGCGCCGGCGCGGGGTCGAGATCCTGGTGGTCGATGGCGGCAGTGCGGATCGCACCGCGGCCATCGCCTCGCCCCTGTCCGACGCCGTGATCATGGCGCCGCGCGGCCGCGCGGCGCAAATGAACGCCGGCGCGGCGCGGGCGCGCGGCGACGTGCTGCTGTTCCTGCACGCCGATACCCGTCTTCCGCCCGACGCTGACCGGCTGATTCTGGACGGCCTTGCGGTCAGTGGTCGATCCTGGGGACGCTTCGACGTCGCCATCGCCAGTGCTCACCCCTTGCTGCGGCTCGCGGCGGGTCTGATGAACCGGCGCTCGCGGCTCACCGGCATCGCCACCGGCGATCAGGCGATCTTCGTGCGCCGCTGCGTCTTCCAGTCCTGCGGCGGCTACCCGAACCTGCCCTTGATGGAGGACATCGCCATCTCCGGCGCCCTGAAGCGGGTCGGCCGTCCGCTCTGTCTGCCCCACCGGGTGCTCACCTCGGCCCGGCGCTGGGAGACGCGGGGCGTGGTGCGGACCATCCTCCTGATGTGGCGGCTGCGGCTCGCCTACTTTCTCGGGGCCGACCCCGCGCGGCTCGCCGAACGATATGGCTACAGCATCAAGAAAAGCTGATCCGCGCACCGCGCTCGCCGTTTTTGCCAACGCGCCGGTCCCGGGCGCGGCGAAGACGCGGCTGACGCCGAGCCTGGGCCCCGAAGGCGCGGCGGCCTTGCAGCGCGCGCTGACGCGCCAGACCCTGGCGACCGCCGTCGCTGCAGATATCGGGCCGGTGTCCCTGTGGTGCGCCCCGGATCATGAGCATAGGTTCTTTGCGGAATGCCAGCGGCAATTCGGCGTCTCGCTGCACCCACAACAGGGGGCCGAGCTCGGCGCCCGCATGCTCGACGCGTTTGCCACCCTGCTGG
>JAJZPJ010000237.1 GCA_021811225.1 Pseudomonadota bacterium | reverse complement strand
CGGCGCGTGAGCGGATTTAACGCCCGCTTCCACCAGCCGTGCTCGCCGTGACGCAGGAATTTGTCGAACACCAGGAGAGTGCCACCGGGCTTCACCACGCGCGCGGTCTCCGCCAGGCAGCGCGCCGGATCCGGCACGACGGCGAGGATCAGGTGCAGTACCGCCGCGTCGAAGCTCGCGTCGGCGAAGGGCAGGCGCTGCGCGTCGCCCCGCACCGGGCGGAAATGCAGGCCGGCCTCGCGCCTGAGCGCGCGGCGCAGCATGGCCGCGGTCAGATCGAGGCCGACGTAGCGGTGCTGCCGCGGCAGGTGGGGCAGATCGAGGCCGGTGCCCACACCGTTGATCAACACCTGCAGCGGCGCGTGCGCGGCCAGCGACGCCAGGCTCTTGCGCCGCGGCGAGCGCGTCGCGCCGGCGAGCAGTGCGTCGTAGATGGGCGCGATCAGGGTGTAGCTATGCTTCAGGGACATGGATGCGGCCGGACTTCCTCAGGTCGTCACTGCGAGGCCGCAGGCCGCGGCAGTCTGGATTGCCACGCTTCGCTCGCAATAATGACGAAATCCTCGCGACTCGATGTTAATGCAGCACCCGCGGCATCGAGAGCACGAATTCGCCGATCGGCGCGTCGAAGGGCAGGCCGTCGTCCGCCACCATCTGGTAGCTGCCGCTCATCGTGCCCACCGGCGTGGCCAGGGCGCAACCGCTGGTGTATTCGAAGCGCTGCCCGGGTGATAAGAGCGGCTGGTGGCCGACCACGCCCAGGCCGCGCACCTCCTGGACGCCGCCCTCGGCGTCGGTGATCAGCCAGTGCCGGCTGATCAGCTGCGCCGCGACGGTGCCGGTATTGCTGATGCCTATCGTATAGGCGAAGACGTAGCGCCCGGCGGCGGGATCGGACTGGTCGGCCAGATATTGCGTGGCGACATCGACCGTAATTTCATATTTTTTGCTCTCAGCCATGCCGCCATTGCACACGAAAAGCCGCGCCATAGCAACTTCGCAACCATCGCCACAGCTTATATCGAGCATCAGAAAGATTTACCTGGGCTCGCGCGGGAAGCCGATAAAATCGCGGCTATCGCTTCCAGGAAGACCGCCATGTCCCGTTTCAGAATCGCACCGAGCATCCTCTCCGCCAATTTCGCCAAGCTGGGCGAGGAGATCACCGACGTCATCGCTTCGGGCGCCGACTGGATCCACTTCGACGTCATGGACAACCACTACGTCCCCAACCTGACCATCGGCCCGCTGGTGTGCGAGGCGATCAGGCCGCTGACCCAGGCGGTGATCGACGTGCATCTGATGGTCAAACCCGTCGATCGGATCATTCCCGATTTCGCCAAGGCCGGCGCCAACATCATCACCTTCCATCCGGAGGGCTCCGAGCACATCGACCGTTCGCTCTCGCTGATCCGCGAGTCGGGCTGCAAGGCCGGCCTGGTCTTCAATCCGGCCACCCCCCTGGCCTTCATGGATCACGTCATGGACAAGCTCGACGTGGTGCTGCTGATGTCGGTCAATCCCGGTTTCGGCGGCCAGAAATTCATTCCGGAGACCCTGAACAAGCTCAAGCTGGCGCGGCAGAAGATCGACGCGCACAAGGCGGCGACCGGGCGCGAGATCCTGCTCGAGGTCGACGGCGGCGTCAAGACGGACAACATCGCCGAGATCGCCCGAGCCGGCGCCGACACCTTCGTCGCGGGTTCGGCGGTGTTCGGCGCCGGGCGGGCGGAGGACGCCCACCGCTACGACGGCATCATCGCGGCGCTGCGCGCCGAGCTCGCCCGGGTGAAATGAAGCCCCGGTTCACTCCGGGTGCCATCCGCTCGATCACCCTCGATCTCGACGGCACGCTGCTCGACACGGTGCCCGATCTCAGTGCCGCGGCCAACGGCATGCTGCGCGAACTGGGGCTGGCGCAGCGGTCGGAGACCGAGATCAGGGATTTCGTCGGGCGCGGCATCGACAATCTGGTGTGGCGCTGCCTTGCCGACGCCCAGTCGCTCTCGGCAGAAGATCGGGCGCGCGCCCAGACGCTGTTCCGGCGCCACTACGCGGCGACCAACGGCGTCGCTTCTCAGCCCTTTCCCGGCGTCGTCAGTGGCCTGGAACGCTTTCGCGAAATGGGGCTCAAGATGGCGGTGATCACCAACAAGGCGGCGGCCTTCACCGGACCGCTGCTCGCCGCCACGGGACTAGACAGCTACCTCGAGTTCGCCGTCTCCGGCGACACGCTGGCGCAGAAGAAGCCGCACCCCCTGCCGCTGCTCCATGCCTGCGAACGCCTGGGCATTCCGCCCGGAAACAACCTGCACATCGGCGACTCGAAGCACGACGCCGAAGCCGCCCGCGCCGCCGGCTGCCCGGTATTCTGCGTGCCCTACGGCTACAACGAGGGCTGCGACGTGCGCGAACTCGATTGCGATGCTATAGTCGCGTCCATCGAAGCAGCAGCGATGTTGATAGCCGCCTGAAACGCCCCACATGAACCTGACGACGACGAAGAAAGCCTCCCTCGAGGCCTGGCCCTGGCGCCCCTGGCGCTGATTTTTCTCGCCCGCGCGCGGCCTCAGCTCAGTCCGCGCGCACGTCGCAACACCCGCCGCAATCTCATGTGGAGTCATCATGAACGAATCCCAATTCAACCGCTTGGCCGCCGAGGGCTATAACCGCATCCCGGTCACCCTGGAGACCTTCGCCGATCTCGACACGCCGCTGTCGATCTATCTCAAGCTCGCCAACGCCCCCTACTCCTACCTGCTGGAATCGGTGCAGGGCGGCGAGCGCTTCGGCCGTTACTCCTTCATCGGTCTCGCCGCGACGACGCGCATCGCCGTCTATGGCTCGACCGTGATGCTGCTCTCGGGCAACCGCGTGGCGGAGCGGCGCGAGCACACCAACCCGATGTCCTTCATCTCCGAGTTCATGGCGCGCTTCAAGGTGCCCGATCTGAAGGGCCTGCCGCGCTTCGCCGGCGGCCTGGTCGGCGCCTTCGGCTACGACACCGTGCGCTACCTGGAGCCCCGGCTCGCCAAGACCGAGAAGCCCGACGCCCTGGGCCTGCCCGACATCCTGCTGATGCTCTCGGAGGAGATCGCCATCGTCGACAATCTGTCGGGCAAGCTGACCCTGGTGGTCTATGCCGAACCCGGCTTTCCCGGCGCCTGGAAGCAGGCCCAGGCGCGGCTGAAGGAGCTGCTGGCGCAATTGCGCCAGCCGGCGCAGATTCCCGCCAGTGAGCCCGTCGCCTCCGCCCCGGCGGTCTCCGAATTCGGCGAGCAGGAATTCAAGGCGGCGGTGCGCCGCGCCAAGGACTACATCGTCGAGGGCGACATCATGCAGGTGGTGCTCTCCCAGCGCATCAGCAAGCCCTTCGCCGCCAGCCCGCTGTCGCTCTACCGGGCGCTGCGCACGCTCAATCCCTCGCCCTACATGTTCTACTTCGACTTCGAGGATTTTCACGTGGTCGGCGCCTCGCCCGAAATCCTGGTGCGCCTGGAACAAGAGGACGGCCGGGCCAAGCTCACCCTGCGCCCGATCGCCGGCACGCGCAAGCGGGGGGCGAGCACAGAAGAGGACGAGGCGCTCGCCGAGGAGCTGCTCGCCGACGAGAAGGAGCGCGCCGAACACCTGATGCTGCTCGACCTGGGTCGCAACGACGTCGGCCGGGTCGCCAAGACCGGCACGGTGCGCGTCACCGAGCGCTTCGCGATCGAGCGCTATTCCCACGTGATGCACATCGTCTCCAACGTCGAGGGCGAATTGCGCGACGACGAGGGCGCGCTCTCCGCGCTGCGCGCCAGTTTCCCGGCCGGCACCGTCTCGGGCGCGCCCAAGCTCAGGGCGATGGAGATCATCGA
>JAJZPJ010000236.1 GCA_021811225.1 Pseudomonadota bacterium | reverse complement strand
CAGTGGCGAGAAGGCCATGACGACCATCACCTGGAGCAGATTGAAAAGGATCCGCTGCGCCATCGTCTGGCTCGCTAGGATTCCGCAGCCAACACAAGTCGTTTGGAAAGGGTGGGACGTGAAGTCACGCGCGTAGCAGCGTCAATCCCGGCGGCAAGAAGCGTACAGACCACAACGACAGCCTCCTAACAATTCAGGGCACTGTCTCGGAACACGCAGCGGGAAGTGGGTAACCAAACTACCGAAATCCGACACGGTCGACCTACAGCTCCGCTGTTTCCCGAGCAAACCTGTAGGCATCATCAGCCGTAGCGGCGGTTTTTGGTCATTGAAGGAGGAATGCCATCTCCTGGCGGAAATGTAACCAATCCAAATTGAAAGCGCAAGGCGTGTATTGTATGCCGCGGAGCAGGTGCTGGGTCTCGCCGAGAACACGCGACCGCACCGTCCCGCGCACCCGCGAATCGGACTATCATCACGGCATCATTTTCCGACGACAGACTGGAAGCTGAGGGCGGCCGCGGGCAGCAGCGGGGCCTGATGCACCAGGCCGCGACGATGGATGCACAGATTCAGCCCGACGATTTCGGCGCGCTCAGCGAACACGACGTCTTCCTGTTCAAGGAGGGCAGCCACGCGCGCCTGGGCGACAAGCTGGGCGCCCATCTGTGCGTCCGGGCCGGACAATCCGGGGTGCGCTTCGCGGTGTGGGCGCCCAACGCCGCGTCGGTTTCGGTGATCGGCGACTTCAACGGCTGGAGCGGCTCGTCCCACCCGCTGAGCCCGCGGCCAGACGGCTCGGGCGTATGGCAGCGCTTCGTCCCGGACCTGGGCTGCGGCGAGCGCTACAAGTACCGCATCGTCTCGCGCGAACACGCCTACCGGGTCGACAAGGCCGACCCCTACGCCGCTTACGGCGAGGTGCCGCCGCGCACCGCCTCGCGCGTCTGGGATCTGGCTTACGTCTGGCACGACGACGACTGGATGGCCCGGCGGCGCGCGGCCAACGCGCTGGACGCGCCGATGTCGATCTACGAGGTGCATCTCGGTTCCTGGCGGCGCGTGCCCGAGGAGGGCAACCGCTCGCTCGGCTACCGTGAGCTCGCGCCGCTGCTGGTCGATCACGTGCGCGAGCTGGGCTTCACCCACGTCGAGCTGCTGCCGGTGACCGAGCATCCGTTCTTCGGCTCCTGGGGCTACCAGACCACCGGCTACTTCGCGCCGAGCGCGCGCCAGGGCACGCCCCAGGACCTGATGGCGCTGATCGACGAGCTGCATCGGGCGGGCATCGGCGTGATCCTCGACTGGGTGCCCTCGCACTTTCCCGGCGACCAGCACGGCCTCGCCTACTTCGACGGCACCCACCTGTTCGAGCACGCCGACCCGCGCCAGGGCTTCCATCCGGAGTGGAACAGCGCGATCTTCAATTACGGCCGCAACGAAGTGCGCGCCTTCCTGATCTCCAGCGCCCTGTTCTGGCTGGACAAGTACCACATCGACGGCCTGCGCGTCGATGGCGTCGCCTCGATGCTCTACCTCGACTACGGGCGCCAGACCGGCGAGTGGATTCCCAACAGTCACGGCGGCCGCGAGAACCTCGAGGCGATGCACTTCCTGCGCAGCCTCAACGAGGCGGTCTATCGCGATCACCCCGACACCCAGACCATCGCCGAGGAATCCACCGCCTGGCCGATGGTGTCGCGCCCCACCTA
Organism: Pseudomonadota bacterium; assembly: GCA_021811225.1. Classification (GTDB taxonomy): domain Bacteria; phylum Pseudomonadota; class Gammaproteobacteria; order Burkholderiales; family Rhodocyclaceae; genus CAIYYX01. The sequence goes on along the minus strand of JAJZPJ010000236.1, from coordinate 2,162 downwards.
CGTCGGCGGCCTGGGCTTCGGCATGAAATGGAACCTGGGCTGGATGCACGACACGCTGAACTATTTTTCCCAGGACCCGGTGTTCCGCAAGTATCACCACGCCCAGATCACCTTCAGCATCTGGTACGCATTCACCGAGAACTTCGTCCTGCCGCTGTCCCACGACGAGGTGGTGCACGGCAAGGGCGCGCTGATCGGCAAGATGCCCGGCGACGAGTGGCAGCAGTTCGCCAACCTGCGCCTGCTCTACGGCTACATGTGGGCGCACCCGGGCAAGAAGCTGTTGTTCATGGGCGGCGAGTTCGGCCAGCGGCGGGAATGGCAGCACGACGAGAGCCTGGAGTGGCACGTGCTGCGCTACCCGCTGCACGCCGGATTGCAGCGCTGGGTGGCCGATCTGAACCGCTGCTACCGGACCACGCCGGCGCTCTACGAGCAGGACTTCGCCGCCGACGGTTTCGAATGGCTGGACTTCCACGACGCGAACGAGAGCGTGATCAGCTTCCTGCGCCGCGGCCGTCGCCCGGGCGACGCGCTGCTCGCGGTCTGCAACTTCACGCCGGTGGCCCGCGACGACTACCGCGTCGGGGTGCCCGCCGGCGGCTACTGGCGCGAGATATTGAACAGCGACGCGGCGATCTACGGCGGCAGCGGCAGCGGCAACCTGGGCGGCGTCGCCGCCGCCTCGGTGGCGGCGCAGGGCCACCCCCACTCGCTTTGCCTGTCCCTGCCGCCGCTGGGCGTGGTCTATCTGCGCGCCGGCGGGTGAGCGACATGCCGGAGACGATCAGCGCATCCTGGCCGGGCGAGCCCGATCCGCGGGGCGCGACCTGGGACGGCGAAGGGGTCAATTTCGCGCTCTTCTCCGAGCACGCCGAACGCGTCGAACTGTGCCTGTTCGATTCGACCGGCAGACGCGAACTGCAGCGCATCGAACTGCGCGAGCAGACCGATCTGATCTGGCACTGCTACCTGCCCGACGCGCGGCCCGGCCTGCTCTACGGCTACCGGGTGCATGGTCGCTACGATCCGGCGAAGGGTCAGCGCTTCAATCCGCACAAGCTGCTGCTCGATCCCTACGCCAAGGACATCGTCGGCAGGCTGCGCTGGAGCGACGCCCACTTCGGCTATCGATCGGGCCGGGGCGGCATCGACCTCGCCCCCGACCCGCGCGACAACGCCGTGGGCGTGCCCAAGTGCCGGGTCGTCGATTCGGCCTTCTCCTGGGGCGACGACCGTTCGCCGCGCATCCCCTGGCACGAGATGGTGGTCTATGAACTGCACGTGCGCGGCTTCACCCTGAAGCATCCGGAGGTGCCCGTGCGCCTGCGCGGCACCTACGGCGGCATCGCCACCGCGCCGGTGATCGAGCACCTGAAGCGCCTGGGCGTGACCACGGTGGAACTGATGCCGGTGCACGCCTTCGTCGACGACCGCCATCTGGTCGAACGCGGCCTGCGCAATTACTGGGGCTACAACTCCATCGGCTTCTTCGCACCCGACCACCGCTACAGCGCCAGCGGCTCGATCGGCGAATTCAAGACCATGGTCAAGACGCTGCACTCGGCCGGCATCGAGGTGATCCTCGACGTGGTCTACAACCACACCGCGGAGGGCAATCACCTCGGCCCGACCCTGTCCTTCCGCGGCATCGACAACTGCGCCTACTATCGCCTGGCACCGGACGATCCCCGCCACTACGAGGACTTCACCGGCTGCGGCAACACCCTCAACATGCGGCACCCGAGGGTCCTGCAACTGATCATGGATTCGCTGCGCTACTGGGTGCTGGAGATGCACGTCGACGGCTTCCGCTTCGATCTGGCCTCGGCGCTGGCGCGCGAGCTGCACGAGGTGGAGCGCCTGGGCGCCTTCTTCGACATCCTGCGCCAGGATCCGGTGCTGTCGCGGGTGAAGCTGATCGCCGAACCCTGGGATCTGGGTTCCGGCGGCTATCAGGTGGGCAACTTCCCGGTCGGCTGGGCCGAGTGGAACGACCGCTACCGCGACACCATGCGCGCCTACTGGAAGGGCGACGGCGGCCTGATCGGCGAGTTCGCGCAGCGCATCGCCGGCTCCAGCGACCTCTACGAGCACAGCGGCAGGAAACCCTACGCCAGCGTCAATTTCATCACCGCCCACGACGGCTTCACGCTGCACGA
>JAJZPJ010000235.1 GCA_021811225.1 Pseudomonadota bacterium | reverse complement strand
ATCGCCGAGCAGCTGACAGATCATCGACAGGTCCATCAGCAGTTGGGCGGGGTTGGCGTTGGCCGCAGCGCGTTCGATCAAGCCGGCGAGATCTTCGCCTTTGCCGGCGGCGATGGTCCGCATCAGCGCGGGCAGGCCGATCAGCGGCTTGTGGTCGCCGGCGGCGGGCGGCGGGGCGGAGACGGGGGCAGGCGGCGGGGCGTGGCTCATTTTGCGTGACGGCCGGCTGGATTTCAGCGGCCATGTTAGCCGAAAGCTGATAGCCTGAGCGCCGGTAACACCTGGTAATAAATCCTGCGCCGGCCGCGCCCGGTCTTGAAGATAAACTTCCGCCATGAGCCGAACACCCCGTGTCTGGGTCGTCGATGACGACCCGGAATTGCGCAAGCTGCTGGTTGAATACCTCGGTCAAAACGACTTCGAGGTGCGCGCCCTCCCCGACGCACGCGATCTGGAGCGTCGGCTCACCCGTCAGCGGCCGGACCTGCTGGTCCTCGACCTGATGCTGCCCGGGATCGACGGGCTGGAGATCTGCCGACGCTTGCGGGCGGCGGGCGACGATATTCCGATCATCATGCTGACCGCGAAGAGCGATCCCGTCGATCGGGTCGTCGGCATCGAGCTGGGCGCCGACGATTATCTGGGCAAGCCGTTTCTGCCGCGCGAACTGACGGCGAGAATCCAGGCCGTGCTGCGCCGACGCACCCCCCTGCCGCCGGGGACGCCGATCGCGGACGGCAATACGGTGCGCTTCGGCGAATGCCGGCTGGATCTGACCACGCGCACGCTCTGGCGCGGGGAGCTCAAGGTGGAGCTCACCTCCGGCGAATTCGCGCTGCTCTCCGCCTTCGTCAGGCATCCCCACCAGCCGCTGACGCGCGAGCGCCTGCTCGAGCTCGCCCGCGGGCCGAGTTCGGAAACCTTCGACCGCAGCGTCGATGTGCAGATTTCCCGTCTGCGCAAGCTGGTCGAACCGGACCAGGGCAAGCCGCATCACATCCAGACGGTGTGGGGCTTCGGCTACGTCTTCGTGCCGGACAACGACCGGGTCGAGGCATGAGGCGGTTTGCCGATTCGCTCTACGCGCGCCTCGCCCTGGTATTGCTGGTGGCGCTGGGCGCGAGTTACGGCACGATGTACTTTCTCTTCCTGGCGCATCTGGAAGAAACCCGGAACGCCAACATCGCCCGCTTCGTCGCGCAACGGGTGCAGCTCATCGAGGAGTTGCTGGACAGCCGCCCCGACGCCGAACTGCCGCCCTTGAGCGGTCTGCGCATTGCCGAAAAACCGCCCGCCGCCGAGGGCAGGATTCCTGCCGAAACCCTGCGCTTCGTGACGCAATTGCGCACGCATCTGGCCGCTGAAATGGAGCGCAAGATCGAGCTCGTGCCGGTGCTCCGGCCCGCGCCCGGACTGTGGATACGCCTGCGCCGGCCATCGACTTCCGGGCAATGGCTGCTGATGCCCATGCCGCCGGTGCGCTCGAATCGCGGCGCTTCGCTGCGCCTGGTAATGCTGGTCGGCTTCGGGGTGTTCTTCGCCGGCGGCATGATCCTGCTCTGGCAGATCCAGCGCCCGCTCAAGCGTCTGGGCCGGGCGCTCGAGACGGTGGGCCATTCTCCCCGCCTCGACAAGCTCCCGCGCGCCGGAGTCGGGGAGATTCGCATCCTGGGCGAACGCTACAACGACATGGTCGAGCGCCTGCACCGCTACGAAGAGGATCGCGCCACGATGCTCGCCGGCGTCGCCCACGATCTGCGCTCGCCGATCACGCGCCTGCGCCTGCTGCTGGAACTGGGGCAGGGCTCGCGCGGCGGTGAAATGCTGCAGAACATCGATGATATCGAGCGGATCACCGAACAGTTTCTGGTCTATGCCCGCGGCAGCGACGACGAACCCGTGGAAGAGCGCGACGCCGGCCTGTTCGTCGAGGAGGTCGCCGCGCCCTATCGCGAGCAGGGCGTGAGCGTCGTCTGCGAGCAGCAGGATCTGCTCGTTGCCGTGCGTGCCAATTCGCTGCGCCGCACGCTGATCAACCTGATCGAGAATGCCCTCGAGTATGGTCGGTCGCCCGTCGTGGTGAGGGTGGCGCGCCTATCGGGTTCGGTGGCGATTGCGGTCGAGGATGCGGGAGACGGCATCGACCCCGAACAGATGGCGCAGGCGCTGCGCCCGTTCTCGCGTCTCGACAGCTCGCGCAGCGGCAAGGGCCATTGCGGCTTGGGCCTGGTGATCGCCGCGAAAATCGCCGAGGAGCACCAGGGCCGGCTGCAGCTTCGCAATTCCGCTGGCGGCGGCTTCGTGGCGGAAATCCTGCTGCCCGCCGCGCCGCGGATTTATAACATTTGATTACAAAAACCTCCGCCTTGTGACAGAGTTGGAAATACTCTGCCTCGGCTCCGCTGCTAGGCTTTGAAACAGCGGAAGCGCCCTTCCTTCTTGGGCGAGCGAGGTGATGAGCGATGCGATCAATCAGGGAACTGCCGACCCTCCTGCTGCTTGCCGGCGGCATCGGTCTGGCCTTGGGCATGTCGAACGGCGCTGTGGCGGCCACCGGCAAGGTGCGGACAGTTTCCGCTCAATCCCTGTCTTCGGAACTGAAGCCGTCGCGCGCGCAACGGCCCCGGCACGGGAAGGCCGTCGCCAAGGGCGAAGTGAGGATCGCCGACCTCCGGGAAAAAATGATTCTCCACCATCTCATGCTCTAACTCGTGCGGCGCTGCCCGTGCCGCAGGTGCCGGAAACGAGAGTGCTCCCAGATACCAGAAAATTGGGTGAGGCGTATGAATGCAAGATCTCTGAAATTGATCGAATTGCTCGAGCCGAGAAAGTTTGCGGCCCCCAAGCTCAACCGGAAACGTCAGATGGTCACGCGGGTGATCCGGCAACCGGAGATGATCGAATTCGACAGGCTCGATCGGCGGGCAAGAGAGTTGCACCGGAGCCGCGGAGGAAGCCCCGGCGGCGCGCCGAAATAGCCTGTTACGAAGTCGTCCGGAGAGGACACGCTTCAGGCACATCTAGGCGCGATCATGCCGACTCCTTATTCGTTCCGGAGCCAGCCGATGATTAGTGCGCTGATGGACCTTCTCGGAAACTTCTATCGGACGGGGCAGTTGAAACGGGTGGAAGCAATCGCCGCGAGCATACTCACGGCAATCCCCGACGACATCGTCTCCTTGCAATTCCTGGGTCTGGTCTATCGCCGGACCGGTCGCACCCGCGAGGCGCTCCGCCTGTTCCAGCAGGCCGCCGATAAGCTGGTTCATGCGCCCGACTGCGACACGGATGCGTGCGATCGTTCGCGTTGCCCTTATGCCGCGGCGGATGCCTGCTACCGCGAGGCGCAAAGCCCGAGCCTGGCCGAGGCATGGTTCGAGCTCGGCCTTGCCTTGAGCGAATCGGGCCAGCTGCCGCTCGCAGCCGCCGCCTTCCGTTCGGCGCGGTTCGCCCGAACACCGTCTTCGGCGGCGTGCGCGGAAATTGCCGATGCCGAGCGGGAGAGCGGCGGGGGCGTCGCGCTCGGGCCGCCGACCATGGCGCAGACCGGCCGGCGGTCCGCCATCCTGGCGCCCACCTGAAAACCGCCGGGCGGGCGAGGAGTTCAAGCCGCAGCGTTCAGCGCGGCACTGCTCCCGGAAGACGCCGGACTCGAAGCCGTCGCCGTCGAACCGCTGGAATAGGCGGAGGCGGCGGCCTGGGTGCCCATGCCGTGATGGTGGTGGCGATGATGGAAGGCTGCGCCGCCGGAGCCTTGCAGGTCCTGCTCCAGCTTGGCCAGCAGCGACTGAGCCGAGGTGGTGTTGCCCGACTGGAGCGCCTGCTGCAGCGCGCTCAAATCGGTGCTCACGGCGGACGCTCCGGATAGCGGCGTCGTTCCCT
>JAJZPJ010000234.1 GCA_021811225.1 Pseudomonadota bacterium | reverse complement strand
GCGATGCGGAACAGCGAAGTCTTGTAGTCGAACTTGATCGGCGTCTGGTCGACCCGGATGCCGTCCTCGATATTGATCGGCGACTGCATCCTGCCGTTGGCGCAGGTGGCGTAGTCGGGACGCAGCTTGCCCCAGTTGGCGGGGCCGCCCTCGCCCTGGTAGCTCCAGGGAATGCCCGCGACCGAGGGCGCGGGCGGCGCCTGCACCTTCGCCTTGGCGACCCGCTTCGGCCGGCGGTGCGTATAGCGCGTCGGCGGCTGGACCGAGGCGGGCTGATCCTTGGCTTTGCTCAACATGTCGGCGTACATCACCTTGGCCGGCGGCTCGGGCGGCTTGACGGCGCGGGCCTGGGCCTGGGCGGCGAGCCGGCCGGCCAGCTCCGCCACCTTCCGCATTTCGCCGACGGTGCGCGGCTTGCAGGCCTCCTCCAGCAGCTTCTCGTCGATGCTGCCCGCCGCCGCGTTCATCTGCACCGGCGACTCGACCGGCTCCTCGCGCACCACCCGCCCGCCGTTCAGATAGACGCGCTTGATCGTGGTGAAGTGGTGCTGCTTGCAATCGTAGCGGTTCAGGGCTTCGACCGTCGAGTAGTCTTCCTTGCCGCCGGCCATCGCCACTTCGCGGCCGAGCACCAGGCGGGTCCAGGCCAGGGTCTTGCCGACGCCGACGCGGGCGATGCGCGTCTGGTCGATGTCGACGCGCTCGCCGTGGGCGCTCGCCACGGGCTGCCAGTTGGACGCCGCCGCCTGGCCGCAGGCCAGCAGCGCGAGCAGGGCCAGGGCGCTTCGGCGCAGACTCGAATAAAAACCCATGCGAAATTCCCCTCCAAGGCGTCTCAGACCTAACGGCCGGAACGGCACTTACTTTAGCATTTAAGCCCGGGCCGCCGCCTCACCCTCTCCGATCCTGTCCCAGGGGAAATTTGTCGGGCGGCGACAAAACCCCGCATCGCAGCGGGTTGCATTCCGCCTGGCTTTCCAGTAATTTGCCCGGTTCCGCGGCGTGGTCCATGGCCCGCCCCCCAGGAGCCATTCCGATGAATGCCAACGAAAAATTCCTCGCCTCGAACGCCCAAGTGGACGAGGCCGTCGTCCACGCGCTGCCCCGCTCGCGCAAGATCTACGTCGAAGGCAGCCGCCCGGACATCCGCGTGCCGATGCGCGAGATTTCCCAGTCCGAGACGCCGGCCGCGATGGGCAGCGAACAAAACCCGCCGATCTGCGTCTATGACTGCTCGGGTCCCTACACCGATCCCGCGGTCAGGATCGACATCCGCTCGGGCCTCGCGCCGCTGCGCGCGGCCTGGATCGAGGAGCGCGGCGACAGCGAGGAGCTGCCCGCGCCGAGCTCGGCATACGGCCGCGAACGGGCGGGCGACGCGGAACTCGCGGAGATGCGCTTCGAGCTCCAGCGCCGTCCGCGCCGCGCCAAGACCGGCGCCAACTTCAGCGGCAACGTCACCCAGATGCACTACGCCCGGCGCGGCATCGTCACGCCGGAGATGGAGTTCGTCGCCATCCGCGAGAACCAGAAGCGCGAGGGACTCGGCGAACTCCTGCTGCGCCAGCATCCGGGCGAATCCTTCGGTGCGTCCATCCCCAAGCTGATCACGCCCGAGTTCGTCCGCGACGAGATCGCCCGCGGCCGCGCCATCATCCCGGCCAACATCAACCACCCGGAAGCCGAGCCGATGATCATCGGCCGCAACTTCCTGGTCAAGATCAACGCCAACATCGGCAACTCGGCGCTGGGCTCCAGCATCCAGGAAGAGGTCGAGAAGATGACCTGGTCGATCCGCTGGGGCGGCGACACGGTGATGGACCTGTCCACCGGCAAGAACATCCACGAGACGCGCGAGTGGATCGTCAGGAACAGCCCGGTGCCGATCGGCACGGTGCCGATCTACCAGGCGCTGGAGAAGGTGAACGGAAAAGCCGAGGACCTCACCTGGGAGATCTTCCGCGACACGCTGATCGAGCAGGCCGAGCAGGGCGTCGACTACTTCACCATCCACGCCGGGGTGCGTCTGGCCTACATCCCGATGACCGCCAAGCGCCTGACCGGCATCGTCTCGCGCGGCGGCTCGATCCTGGCCAAGTGGTGCCTGTCGCACCACAAGGAAAATTTCCTGTACACCCACTTCGAGGACATCTGCGCAATCATGAAGGCCTACGACGTCGCCTTCAGCCTGGGCGACGGCCTGCGGCCGGGCTCGATCCAGGACGCCAACGACGAGGCGCAGCTGGGCGAGCTCGCGACCCTGGGCGAGCTGACGCAAATCGCCTGGAGACACGACGTCCAGGTGATGATCGAGGGCCCCGGCCACGTGCCGCTGCACATGATCAAGGAGAACATGGAGCTGCAGCTTAAGCTCTGCCACGAGGCGCCCTTCTACACCCTGGGACCGCTCACCACCGACATCGCGCCGGGCTACGACCACATCACCAGCGCCATCGGCGCGGCGATGATCGGCTGGTACGGCACCGCCATGCTCTGCTACGTGACGCCCAAGGAGCACCTCGGGCTGCCCGACAAGAACGACGTCAAGGACGGCATCATCGCCTACAAGATCGCCGCCCACGCCGCCGACCTGGGCAAGGGCCACCCCGGCGCGCAGATCCGCGACAACGCGCTTTCAAAAGCGCGCTTCGAATTCCGCTGGGACGACCAGTTCAATCTCGGCCTCGATCCCGACAAGGCGCGCGAGTTCCACGACGAGACCCTGCCGCAGGAGGGCGCCAAGCTGGCGCACTTCTGCTCGATGTGCGGCCCGCACTTCTGCTCGATGAAGATCACCCAGGACGTGCGCGACTACGCCGCCGCCCAGGGCGTCTCGGAAGCCGAGGCGCTGGAGAGGGGCATGGAGACCAAGGCGGTGGAATTCGTCAAGGCCGGGGCGGAGATCTACCATAGAACGTAAGCGCGGACCTAAGCGCACGTGACCGCTACTCGCAGCGAACCCGCCTGTAGGGCCGGCTGCGGCGCCTGCTGCATCGCGCCGTCGATCACCTCGGCCATCCCCGGCATGGCCGGCGGCAAGCCCGCGAATGTCCGCTGCGTCCAGCTCAGCGCCGATCTCCGGTGCGCGATCTTCGCCAGCGGCGAGCGCCCATCCTGTTGCTCGGGCCTGCAAGCCTCCGCCGCGATGTGCGGCGAGCACCGCGAACAGGCGCTCGCCTACCTCGAACGCCTGGAGCGGCTGACCGCGTAGTCCGGACGTCGGGCTTTCGATGGAGGCACCCGAACGGGTGCAGCCCGACAGCGGCTGTCCGCGTAGGCCGAATGTAGGTCGGGCTTCAGCCCTTCAGCCCGACAGCGGCCGTCCCACAGGGGCTTTCTTCAGTCGTCGGGCTGAAGCCCGACCTACAGGAACTTCGGAAGCCCGACCTACAAAAATTTCGGAAGCCGTCTACAGGAATTTCAGCGGGTCGATGCCCCACTTCTCCGGGCTCTCGTGGCTGACGATCTTGTCGCCGCCGCCGTGGCCCAGGGGTTTGGCGAGATCCACTTCCAGGGGCGCGGTGTAGCTTTGTTTCCTGCTGTCGAAGAACAGCTTGACCCGCGGCTGCAGCAGGTTGCTCTCGGACTGCTCGACGACCACGCCGATGCGCCCGGATTCGAGCAGCACCAGCGTGCCCACCGGGTAGATGCCGATGGTGCGCAGGAAGGCCTGGACCAGGGCCGGGTTGAAGTGGAACTTGCTCCACTCGAAGATCTTGCGCAGCGCCTCGTGCGGCACCAGGCCCTTGTGGTAGCAGCGCTCCGAGGTGATCGCGTCATAGACGTCGCAGATCGCCGCCATCTGCCCCATCTGGGTGATCGCCTCGCCCTTCAGACCCTCCGGGTAGCCCGAGCCGTCGTGGCGCTCGTGATGCTGGGCGGCGACCT
>JAJZPJ010000233.1 GCA_021811225.1 Pseudomonadota bacterium | reverse complement strand
CCGACCGTGAACTCATCGTGGGGCAAACGCTGCGACCACTGTGCGAGGCGCTCCGACGGGGCGCGCAGATAAGGGATCCGCGCCGGAATGCTGTCCAGGCGTGTCTGGCAATGAAGCGGCAGGCTCAAAGAAAATACCCAGTAGTCATGAGCTGCGATCGCGCCCTGGCTCTCCTCGGCCGCGAGCACCGCATCAACGCCGCTCAGGGTTTCCATCAAGGTCTTGAGCGGCCTCCGGCACACCAGGGTGATACGCGCCACGCCGCGCTCCTTGAGCAGAGGCACGTAGCGACAGAACTGAACGGCGTCGCCGAAACCCTGTTCCAAGCACACCAGCAATGATTTTCCCGCCACCTCCTGCCCCTGCCATTGCGGGAAGGAAACCCCGGGGAAGGGAATGCCGTTGTCGGGCAGACGGGGATCACAGCGGGCTTCGTGATGCACCCAGCCCTCGGCAAATCTGCCCTGGCGCAGCAGCAGGAAACCCAGGTTGAGATGGGCCAGTTGATAATCGGGGTCGAGCGCGAGCGCCTGTCGAAAGCGCTGCTCGGCCGCCGCGTCCTGTTTGCGATTGGCCAGCATGACGCCGAAGTTGGAATGAAGCACGGCGGCATCTGGCTTGAGTTCGATCGCTCTCCGGTAGCATTGCTGGGCCTCGTCCCACTGCCGATGCTGCGCCAACAGGTTGGCCAGATTCACGTGAATTTCTGCGGATTGCGGATCGAGCGCCAGGGCCGTGCGCTGGCAGCGCAGGGCTTCGTCCTCCTGTTTTTCCGCTTCCAGCAGTAGGCCCAGGTTGGTATAGGCCTTGGCGTTCTTCTGATCGAGGCCTATGGCTCGTCGGTAGCATTGGATGGCTTCTCCGGGCCGCCCCAGACGCACGAGCAGGATGCCCAGATTGGAGAATGCGCCGGCGTCTTCCGGGAGCAGCGCGATGGCCGCGTAATAGCACTGCAAGGCTTCCTCGTCCCGCCGCTGGCTCGCCAACAGGGCGCCCAGGTTGGAATGCGTGGGGCCATCCGCGGGATCCAGGGCGATCGCCTGCCGATAACAGCCCTCGGCTTCGTCCTGCCGTTTGCCCGGCGCCAGCAACGCTCCCAGGTTGACATACGCCCGGGCATTGCCGGGAGCCAGGGCAATCGCTCGCCGGTAGCAGCCCTCGGCCGCTTCCTCTCGGCCCCGTCTGGACAGCAGCAATCCGAGATTGTTGTAGGCTTCGGCATTGCCCGGGTCCAGGGCGATGGCTCGCCGGTAGCACTGCTCCGCTTCGTCTTGGCGGTCCAGATTGGCCTGCAGCAGACCCAGGTTGTAATGCAATTGCGCATCGCCGGGGTCGAGCGCAATCGCCTGGCGCCAAAGTCGCTCGGCCCGGATCGCTTCTCCGAGGCGAGCGGCACAAATTCCCGCAAGCTTGCACAGCTCGGCGTCTCTTATCTCCTTCGTCAAATCCGACGTAGCGAGCTCCAGGGCTTGCCGATCCTGCCCCCGAGACAGCAGCAAGGCGACTTGTTCCGTCAATGGCGAGCGCGGCATGGGAACTGACCTGTAAGCCCTTGAGACGGGCTGATTTGCCTGGTTTCGGCAGCAAGCATCGAACTACCCAACCGCGCCGCCAAGGCGGGGGTACCTGAACAGATACTCATTGCTTTCCTTTGCCCGGCCCCGCATCAGGATCGGGACTTCGCTTCAAGACAAACCGCTGAGTCCCCCATAAACCCCGAGCGTAGAAGTCAGAACCACCACGCCCGCAACCACCCAGAGATACCAGCCACGCAGACGATGTTCCGGCGGCAGGGCCTTCACCGCCAAAGCCACCAGAAACCCCAGCACCAACGGCAGCATCAGCGCGTTCATCACCTCCACGCCAACCGACAGCGCCACCAGATTGGGCGCCAACGCCACGATCAGCGCCCCGCCCACCACACCGAGGGTGAATATGATATAGAACCACGGCGCCTCGAAGGGATGGTATTCGAGTGAGTGCTTGTAACCGGTGACCTCGCCAAAGCCCCAGGCCGCCGCCAGCGCCACCACGATGGCCGCCACCATGGCCGCGCCCAGCATGCCCAGGCCGAACAAGGTGTGGCCGAGCGTCTGACCCAGAAAGGGCGTGAGCGCTCGCGCCACCTGGCTCACGGTGTCAAGCGGCGGACTCAGGTGTCCGGCCCACAGCGTGGCTGCAGCAACGAGCAGCACCGCAGCCATCACCACTTGGGTGAGCACAGCGCCGACGGCGGTATCCCATCGCGCCGCGGTGTACTGTTCGGGTCTGAGTCCTTTGTCAGCAACGGCCGATTGCTGGTAGAAGACCATCCACGGCATGATGACCGCACCGATGTTGGCAGCGACCAGATACCTGAAGCCCGAGCTATGCACGGGAACCTGAGAGAAACCAGCGAACAGTTCATCCGGTTTGATCGGCGCTCGCAAGGCTACCCAGATGAATACCAACTCGAACAAACCGAGCGCAATGGCCACCCGTTCGACCCGTCGATAACTGCCGGTCCACACGATGGTCAGCAGGAAGCCTGCCGCCAACGTGAGGCTCCAGGCACGCGGCACGCCGAACAATTCGCCCACCCCCGCCACGCCCGAGAACTCCGTGAGCAGCGCCCCGATCGTGGCCACAGCCAGGCCGGTGACTGAAACCCAGGCCCAAACCGGACCGAAGGTCTCGCGAATCAACTCGCCATGCCCCTTGCCGGTAAAAATACCCAGACGCACCGTGAGTTCCTGCACGACATACAAAATGGGAATGAGCAAAAACTGCAGGGTGAGCAACTGATAGCCCCACTGCGCACCGCTTTGGGCCGCCGTGAGCACACTGCCCACATCGGTATCGGCCAGCATGACCACCAAGCCGGGGCCAAGCACGGCGAGAAAGACTCTCCAGCGCGCCGTAGGCAAGCGCGGTAAGGTGTCGGTGACAATAGCGTTCATAGGAATTCGAAAGGGTAGCCGTTTCCACAGATGATAATCATTCTTAATTGCGAAAGCGACTTTTTATTTTATGTTACAAAAATGCGGGGCGAGCGTTCATCTCCCGGACACAGGAATTCAGCTCACGTGAGCGCATAGCGGTCGGCGACACTCGACATGGGGCGAGCGATCGAGGCCTATCGGCAGCCGAATTTCATCGGCAAGGCCGGCGCTGGGCAAAGCCCGCTAGCCACAGTTCGGTCCCAGCGCTCGCCGCGCGCGCAGCGTATCTATTTCTGCGGGCGTGAGCGCGAGCCATTGCTGCAGCACCTCGGAGGTGTGTTGGCCCAGGGTCGGCGGCGCGTTGCGGTAGGTCACCGGCGAACCGGACAGGCGGATCGGGTTGGCCACCAGCGGCACGCTGCCGGCGGTCTCGTGCGGCAACTCGATGCGCAGGCCGCGGGCCTGCACTTGTGGATCGGCAAACACTTCGTCGAGCCGGTTGATCGGGCCGCACGGAACGCCGGCGTCCTCAAGCGCGGCGACCCATTCGCGCGTAGTACGCAGCACGGTCGCCTGACGCAGCAACGGCACGAGCACCGCGCGGTTGGCAACGCGCTGGGGATTGGTGGCGAAGCGCTCGTCTTTCGCCCATTCCGCATGATCCGCCACAGCGCAGAACTTGGCGAACTGGCCATCGTTGCCGATCGCGAGAATCATGTCGCCGTCGGCCGTAGGAAAATCCTGATATGGCACGATGTTCGGATGGGCATTGCCCATACGGCGCGGCACCACGCCGCCGGCGAGAAAATTGGAGGCTTGGTTGGCCAGACAGGCGATCTGTACGTCCAACAGCGCCAGATCAATATGCTGGCCGCGGCCCGACTTTTCGCGCTCGGCCAGGGCGGCTTGCACGGCAATCGTCGCATACAGGCCGGTCATGATGTCGGTGAGCGCGACGCCCACCTTTTGCGGACCGGCGCCTTCTTCGCCTTCGG
>JAJZPJ010000232.1 GCA_021811225.1 Pseudomonadota bacterium | reverse complement strand
ATCGCCCGGCAGAAACGCTATGGCGGCGTATTTTCCCTGGCGCTGATCGATCTCGACGATTTCAAGCGGCTGAACGACAGCCGCGGGCATCATGTCGGCGACGACGCCTTGAAGCTCCTCGCCGCCGCCCTCCGGGAGCACACCCGGCAGACCGATTCGGCGGCGCGCCTGGGCGGCGACGAGTTCGCCATCCTCATGCCCAACACCCGGAAAAGCGATTGCGATTCGATCTGTCGGCAACTCGCGGTCAAGATCGCGGAGCGCATGGCCGATCAAGACTTCGCCATCACCGCGAGCATCGGCTGCACCACCATCGAGACTCCCCCGGAGTCGGTGTCGGAGGTGCTGAAAAAGGCCGACAAGGCGATGTATTCGGCAAAGCAAAACGGCAAGAGCTGCGCGGTCAGCATCTGAGCTGCGATCCATCCGGACAGCGAGTATCAGCGAAACCCACGCCGATAACGGGCGACGACGCGATCCCGATCCGCAGCAAAACAAATTGACAAACGTATAGATACGCTATACAGTTTTAGCCGTGATCAGATCATTCAGACACAAGGGGCTTGAAGAGTTCTTCAGGCAGGGCAGCAAGGCCGGAATTCAACCGGCGCACGCCAAGCGCCTGCGGGTGCAACTGGCCATGCTGAACGCGGTGAAAGGGCCGGAGGGCATGGGGCTGCCGGGCTGGAAACTACACCCGCTGACCGGTGGCCTCAAGGATCACTGGGCGGTGTGGGTCAATGGCAATTGGCGCATGACCTTCACTTTCGACAACGGCGACGCGATCCTGATCGACTACCAGGACTACCACTGACACAAGAGGGCATCATGACGAGAATGCGCAACCCACCGCACCCGGGCGAAGTCCTGCGGGACGGGGTTTTCACCGATACCGGCATCACCGTGACGGATTTCGCGAAGAGGATCGGCGTTACCCGTGTGGCTTTGTCTCGCGTGCTGAACGGTAAGGGCGGCATCAGCGCCGACATGGCCGTGAGGCTCAGCGCGGCTCTCGGAGGCAGCGCCGAATCCTGGCTGCACATGCAGGCTGATTACGAGCTATGGCAGGCCGAGAAGGCGCTCAAGCGCGAGGTCGCGAAGATCGAGCCGCTGAAGCTGGCCGCGTAACCCGCCCCGGCCTGGATCGCCGGGAAAGCGGGCCTCGTAATGCCCATGCGACGATAGAACTCTGCCCCCCGACACAATCCGACGCACGCTTGTGGGTTAATTTGTGGGTAAAAAAACGCCGAAAGGCGCTTGGCTACCACAGGGTGGATGGCGGAGAGGGTGGGATTCGAACCCACGGTAGGTTTGAACCTACGCCTGATTTCGAGTCAGGTACAATCGACCACTCTGCCACCTCTCCGGCGGCGCGGATTCTAACATCAATAGCGGCTTGGGCGCCATCCGGACCAGTGCAGACCTTTGCGACGCAGGTCCGGGGCGCGAACCGTCCGAGGCCCATCCAGAATGCACCGGTTCTGCTGCCTGCTCGCCATCGTCGCCATCGCTCTCTCGGGCTGCGGTGCGCCCCTGAAGCCGCCCGAACAGCTCGGAGAACTGGTCGTCGCCGTCCGCGACACGCCCGGTTACTACCAGGGGGACGATGCCAGCGGCAGCGGTTTCGAACACGATCTGGTGCAGCTCTTCGGCCGCGAACTGGGCGTCAAGACGCGCTTCGTGGTCACCCGCGACCACGCCGAATTGCTCAAGCTGCTGCGCCAGGGCAAGGTGCATTTCGCCGCCGTCAGCGTCGCCAACAATGCCGTCGCTCAAGACTGGCGCCTCTTGGCGGCGCTGGCCTACCAGGAGTCGGGCTGGGACCCGCTCGCCACCTCATTCACCGGCGTGCGCGGCATCATGATGCTGACCGACGACACCGCCGACCGCATGCACGTGAACAACCGCCTCGACCCCAAGCAGAGCATCGTCGCCGGCGCGAAATATCTCGCCGACCTGATCGATGCGCTTCCCGCCGAAGTGAAACAGCCGGACCGCACCTGGCTCGCGCTGGCCGCCTACAACCTCGGCGAGGGGCACATGAACGGCGCCCACGCCATCGCCATCGGCCTGAAACGCGACCCCGATTCCTGGTACGAAATGAAGAGGGTGCTGCCGCTGATGGCGCGGCAGAAGTACTACCAGCACCTGAAGAGCGGCCGCACCCGCGGCGGCGAGGCGGTCATCATGGTCGAGAACGTGCGCAGCTTCTACGACATCCTGACGCGCTTCGAGCCGCCTTACCGACCGGACGCCTACGGGGCTTCGATGCTCGCCATCCCGCCCATGGTGGGACGCAGAACCTCGGGCACGGTGACGCTGCCGTCGGCGTTCTGATAGTTCTCCAGGATTGCGACCAGGGTGCGGCCCACCGCGAGACCCGAACCGTTCAGCGTGTGCACCCACTCCGGCCGGCCGGCCGCCGTCCCGCCCCGCAGCCGCGCCTGCATGCGCCGCGCCTGGAAGGCCTCGAAGTTCGAGCAGGAGGAAATCTCGCGATAGGTGTTCTGCGCCGGCAGCCAGACCTCCAGGTCGTAGGTCTTGGCCGCCGAGAAACCCATGTCGGCGGTGCACAACGCCAGCTTGCGATAGGGCAGGTCGAGCTTCTGCAGGATGGCCTCGGCGTGGCCGGTCAGTTGCTCAAGCGCTTCCCAGGAATCTTCCGGCCGGACGATCTGCACCAGCTCCACCTTGTCGAACTGGTGCTGTCGGATCATGCCGCGCGTGTCGCGACCGTAGGAGCCGGCCTCCGAGCGGAAGCACGGGGTGTGGCAGACGAACTTCAGCGGCAGCGCCTCCGCGGCCAGGATCTCGCCGCGCACGATGTTGGTCACCGGCACTTCCGCGGTGGGAATCAGGTAGAGCCGGCTGCCGTCGCCGCGCTCGACGCGGAACAGGTCTTCCTCGAACTTCGGCAACTGGCCGGTGCCGAACATGCTCTCGGGATTGACCAGATAGGGCGCATAGACCTCGGTGTAGCCGTGCTCGCCGGTGTGCACGTCGAGCATGAACTGGGCGAGGGCGCGGTGCATCCGGGCGATCGCCCCCTTCATCAGCGTGAAGCGGCTGCCGGCGATCTTGGTCGCCGTCTCGAAATCGAGGCCGCCCAGGGCGGTGCCGACATCGACGTGGTCCCTGACCTGGAAGTCGAAGCTGCGCGGCATGCCCCAGCGCGACACCTCGACGTTGTCGGCCTCCGA
Organism: Pseudomonadota bacterium; assembly: GCA_021811225.1. Classification (GTDB taxonomy): domain Bacteria; phylum Pseudomonadota; class Gammaproteobacteria; order Burkholderiales; family Rhodocyclaceae; genus CAIYYX01. The sequence goes on along the minus strand of JAJZPJ010000232.1, from coordinate 720 downwards.
GCGGCCCACCGGCACGCTCTCGTGCGGCAGATTGGGGATCAGCGCGACGAAGGCGTTGAAGCGCTCGAGCAAGCCGTTGAGCTTCGCTTCGCTGTCCTTCAGCGCGTCGCCCAGACCGGCCACCTCCTCCATCACCGCGGTCGTGTCCTCCCGCTTCGCCTTCAACTGGCCGATCAGCTTCGACAGGCTGTTGCGCCTGGCCTGCAATTCCTGGGTGCGCGTCTGCAGCGCCTTGCGCTCGTCCTCCAGTGCCCGGAAGGCATCGGTATCGAGCGTCACGCCGCGCGTCGCCAGGCGATTCGCGACCTGTTCCAGATCGTTTCTCAAGCTTTGGATGTCGAGCATATAAAACCTCTCTGTTGCTACTTGTCTTTGGCCTTGCGGTCGAGCTCGCGCAGGTGGGCGAGCTTCTCGGCAATCCTGGCCTCCAGGCCGCGCGGCGTCGGCCGGTACCAGGCCACGGCGGGCATGCCGTCGGGAAAGTAGTTCTCGCCGGCGGCATAGGCTTCGGGTTCGTCGTGGGCGTAGCGGTATTCGCGGCCGAAGCCCAGCTCCTTCATCAGCCTGGTCGGCGCGTTGCGCAGATGCTCGGGCACCGGCCGCGACTTGTCCTTGGCCATGAAGGCGCGGGCGGCATTGTACGCCGCGTACACGGCGTTCGATTTGGCCGCGCAGGCCAGATAAATGATCGCCTCGGCCAGCGCCAGCTCGCCCTCGGGC
>JAJZPJ010000231.1 GCA_021811225.1 Pseudomonadota bacterium | reverse complement strand
CCGCCAGGCGCTTGAGATAGGACAAGCTGGAATAGCCGGTGCCGAAGTCGTCGATCGAGAGCTTGACGCCCAGGGATTTCAGGCCATGCAGCGTCTTCACCGTCGCCTCCACGTCCTGGATCAGGATCGATTCGGTCAGCTCCAGTTCCAGCCGGTCGGGCGGCAAGCCGGTCGCCGCCAGCGTCGTGGCCACCAATTCCAGCACGTCGTCGTGCTTGAACTGCAGCGCCGAAAGATTCACCGCCACCACCAGCGGCGGCCAGCCGCGATCCTGCCAGGCCTTGGCCTGGCGGCACGCCTCGTCGAGAACCCAGGCGCCGATCGGGACGATGTGACCGCTTTGCTCCGCCAGCGGGATGAACACGCCCGGGGGCACCAGTCCATCTTGCGCATGCTGCCAGCGGATCAGGGCCTCAGCGCCGATGATCCTGCCGCTCCTGATGTCCACCTGCGGCTGATAGTGGAGCACGAATTCGCGATTCGTCAGCGCACCTTGCAGCCCGGCCGTGAGCTTCATCTGCTCCAGCAGCTGGGCGTTCATCGCCCGGGTGAAGAAGCGGTAGGTGTTGCGTCCGCTCTCCTTGGCGTTATTGACCGCGATGTCGGCGCACTTCAACAGGGTGTCGAAATCCTCGCCATCGCCGGGGAACAGGCTGATCCCGATGGAGAAGGACAGATTCAGCATATGGCCGTCGATGTTGACCGGCTCGGCGAAGGCGGCGCCGATGGCGTCGGCAACGCCGACGACTCCTGGCGCATCGCGCAGCCCCGACAGCAGGATGACGAATTCGTCGCCGCCCAGCCGGCTGATCGTCTCGGTCGGCGGCAGCGCCTGCCGCAGCCGTTGGGCCGCCGCGACCAGCACCTTGTCGCCCAGCTCGTGCCCCAAGCTGTCGTTGATCCGCTGGAAGTTGTCCAGGTCGAGATAGAGCATGGCGATCTCGCTCTGCTCGCGCGTGGCGGCCACCACCGCGCGCTCGAAACGGTCGCGCAGCAGCAGGCGGTTGGGCAGGCGGGTCAGCGCGTCGAAATCGGCGAGGAAGGCCACCTTCTCCTTGGCCAGTTCGTGCGCCGCACGCGTGCGCAGGCTCGCGATGCCGTAGGCGAGGTCGCCGGCCAGTTCTTCGAGCAGCCGTATCTCCTCGTCGTCGAAGGCATCCGCTTCGCGCGCATACATGGTGAGGGCGCCCAGCGCCTTGGCGTCGCCGCCGATCAGAGGCAGGGCGACGCTGGACCGATAGCCGCGGTCGATCGCCGCTTGGCGCCAGGGCGCCATGCTGGGATTGCTCAGCACGTTCTGGTTGATCTGGGTCGCCCCGGTCCGGATCGCCGTGCCCGTCGGTCCCCGTCCGCGCTCGGTGTCCGCCCAGGTGACGTCGATCCCGTCGAGATAGCCGCTCTCGTAGCCGGACTGCGCCATGGGCCGCACGTGCCGGGCTTCGTCCTGCTCGGGGTAACCCACCCAGGCCATCAGGTAGCCGCCGCGTTCGACGCAGAGGCGACAGATCTCCACCAGCAGCTTGTATTCGTCCTCGGCGCGCACCAGCGCGCCGTTGCAGTCGCTGAGCAGGCGCAGCGCACGATTGAGTTTCCGCTGCCGGGTTTCGCTCTGCCGCAGTTCGTAGGTCATGCGCTCCGCCATGGCCTCCGCCCGCGCCTGCCCCATCACCAGCAGCCAGACCACCCAGGTCAACAGCAAGCTGCCGATCGTGCCGGCGGCGGCGACGAACACCGCCTTGTCGCTGTCTCGCCGCGCGTCGAACGAGGGTTGCGAGTTGACCACCACCGTCCAGGGATGGCCGAAGAGGGAGAGCTGCTTGACCGCGTGGAACGCGGAATCCGCGCCGCCGGTTCTGCCGTTCGAGTCGAACATCGGCCCGACCGGATCGCGCTTAGCGGCGAGCTCGTCGCCGTCGTAGATTTCGAGCTGCATTGCAGCCCTGATTTCGCCGTAGCCTTGCCTCAGGATTCCCGCCATCAGGTCATTCATCCGGAACGGGGCATAGACCCAGCCGACCAGATTGGCGCGGCGCTCGGCGACCGTCCGATGGAGCGCACCGGGGCGATAGACCGGCAGATACATCAGGAACCCGGCCTGAGGGTTCTGCTTGGTCTCTTGCAGCAGCCGCACCTTGCCGGAGATGCGGGTCCGATCCTCGTCCCGGGCGAGATCCATCGCGGCGCGGCGCACCGGCTCGGAATACATGTCGTAGCCGAAGGCGCGCCGGTTGCGCCAATCGAACGGCTCAAGATAGATGATCGCGGTGTAGATGTCGCGCCTGCCCGCGGGAAAAATAGCGTAATCGGGAAAGCCCTCGGCGCGGATCCTGGCGATCTGTCTCGACTTGTCGCGCGGCGGGATCAATTCGGCGAAGCCCACGCCCTGTATGCCGGGATATTTGCCCTCCAGCCTCAGTGCCCGGACGTATGCCGCGAACTGCCCGCGGGATACCGCGGGCGACGCCGCGAACAGGCCGGCGGCCCCCGCCAGAACCTGCTCGTAATCGTGCAGGCGGGTGTCGATGCTGCCGACGATTTCATCGACGCGGAAATCGAATTCGCCCTGGAGCGCCCGGCGCTCGGATTCCCTAGCGGCCTCCTGCAGGTCATAGGTCAGCACCAGACCCAGGAGGAGGATGGCCCAGGGGAGGATTTGCAGACGGCGGGGGCTCTTCTTGCTGTCGGACATGCTCCCAGTCTAGCAGAACTGCCGTCAACGCCTGCCGGTGCGGGCCACCACCAGCGCCCGTATCTCGGCGAGCTTGGCCTTGACCTTGGCGGCGTTGGCGGCGCCCATCCGGATCATGATTTTCTGGCCGGCCGAGAGCGCCTCCAGTTTCGGATCGGCGAACTGGTACAGCACCTTGGGCTGCACCAGCTTGATCGGGTCGCTGATCTCAGGTGCGGCCAGCAAGTCGTCGATCGTCTCGATCAGGCGGTCGTTGAAGTAGCCCTTGGGGTAACCCAGTTCCTCGTAGGCCTGCTGGAACAGCGGATAGAAGCGGACGTAGAAATCGACCAGCTTCTTGGCATCGACCGCCTGCGCAAGCGCCACGTAAGGCGCGTAGCGCGCCCAGTTGTCGGGACTGATGACCGGACCGTCGCTACCCGCCGCGGTGATGAACGCCCCCGGCGCCGGCTTGACCGGCATCATGCCCACCGGCGCCATCGGGCGCGGCAGATTGTCGATGGTGGCGACGATGCGGGTGATGATCCGGTCGGAATAGAACAAGGTCGCCAGGGGGCGCTCGCCGAACCAGGCCGCCAGTTCTCCCAGCATCGCGGCATCGCTCTTGGCCAGCGTCGGCAGGGGCGGCGCCGCGGCCGCTGTCGACGCCGGCGCCGCCTGGATCGGGTGGCGGATCGCCGGTGCAGCCGCCGCCGGCGCCGGGGGCGGCGGCGCCACCACCGGCACGGGCGGCGCGACCGGTGCCGGCCGTTCCTCCTGCCAGTAGTAATAAGCGGCGCCGGCGCCGAGGATGACGACGAGCGCTAAGCCAGCGCTGGTTTTTTTCTTCATGGCGACGCTTCCTCCGGAAATGGGAACGGACTGCTCGTGAATCAGACGACACGCCGGGTGGACAGGATGCCGGGAAATCGGTTCAATCGCCGGGCGGGAATAAGATCATCGCGTGATACGATCCGAACTCCTCGGATCTCTTCTGGTTCCCATGGATCACCTTGCGCACGTCAAGCGGCGGCATGATGGAACCTGGGACCAACACCCGCTGGAAGCGCATCTTCGCAGTGTCTCGAATCTTGCCGGTGACTCGGCTGCGGTCTTCGCTTCTGAAAAATGGGGGCGGCTGGCGGGCCTCTGGCACGACCTGGGCAAACACCAGCCGGAATTCCAGAAGTACATCCGTTCAGCCAGCGGACTCGATGCCCACATCGAGACTGCGCCGGGCAAGGTCAAGCACGCCAT
>JAJZPJ010000230.1 GCA_021811225.1 Pseudomonadota bacterium | reverse complement strand
AGTTCGTCGAGCGGGCGGATCGGGCGCTCTACGATTCCAAAAACCTGGGACGCAACCGCGTCAGCCTGGCGGACCGGACTGCGGCAGTCTGACCCGGCTCAGGCGCGGCTAGCGGCCAGCGCGATACTCGCATCGAGATCCTCCGGTTCCGAATAGACGAAGCCGTCGCTGACGCTTGCGGCGACGGCGACGGACTGATGTATGATAAAGTCATATTCTTGGGCGGTGGCGCCAGAAACCGGTGAGGTCTATCGTGCCCCGGGGGACTACGAGCGGCGTCGGCTGGAATTCGTCCGGACGAGCGGCAAACGGATTGCGGCCGATGGACGATGGACTAAAGGGATCAGCGGGGGCCCGTGATCGGGCTGTGAAGTTGGCTCCTCGACCTGGGCTCGAACCAGGGACCTACGGATTAACAGTCCGGCGCTCTACCAACTGAGCTATCGAGGAACAGTAGAGGCGCGCATCTTATTCATTTCGTTCGCCTGCGTCAATAGTCTTCGCAGGAAGATGCGTCGGCTGAAGGGATGGGAGGGAGAGCATGGATGAGCCGTTGGTGTATGCCAGGACGGCGGCGGGCGAGAAGGCCTTGCTGCAACCTGGACTGTCCTTGCCGCCTGAGTTGCGCGAGCTTCTGGCTGCCGTCGACGGCGTGACCGATGCCGCCGAGCTCGAGCGGCGCTTGGAATACGGCGAGCACGTCGATGCCGGTCTGGAGGCGTTGGAGCGCCGCGGCTTGATCCGGCGGCTAGCCGTCAGAGCGCAGCTTTGGCAAGTTGTGCTCGGCGATGGGCCGATCGACGAACCTGCGTCCCCGGTCGGATCGGCGCATCCCGATCCGGCGCCATCCGAGAGCGATGCCGCGGGTCGTGGCGATTCGCCGGGATTGCTTGGAAGCTGGTCTGCCTGGCGCAGGAAGTGGGCCGCCAGACAAGATGAGAAGGCATTTCGCCGGGCATACGAGACGCTAAGCGATGACGATCGCTTCGCACCGGTCGAGATCAAGCCGATTCGTCGCGGTCGCCGGCGCAAGATGAGCTGGCTGCTCTCGGCCGTTTCCGTCCTGACGCTGTTCGCGATCGGCATCCTGCTATTGGCGCTGCTCTTCCCCTACCAGCGCTATCGGCCGGAAATCGAGCGACGTCTGGGCGCCAGCTTGCACGATCAGGTGCGCATCAGCAAGGTGCTCTTCAGCTTCCAGCCTTATCCGAACGTCACGCTGGCGGGGGTCGTGATCGGCGCGGAACCCTACGCAGAAATCAAGGCGATCCGTGTCCTTCCCGATCCGTTCTCGCTGTTCGGCTCGAACTGGATCGTGACCCATCTGCGCATCGAGGACATGCTCATTCGCGGCCGGGGAATCGGCTCCAGCGCACGCTGGCTGAGCGGGGTTCCCGGCCAGGAAGGGGCGATACTCGTGCGCGGCGCCAAATTTGATCGGCTCTCGGTCGACCTGGGCGGCTCGCGTCTGAGCGGATTGAGCGGCGAGCTGAGCACCTCGTCCGAGGGCGGCGCGATCAGAATCCTGCTGCACAAGGACCCTCTTCATCTGAGGCTCGAACCGACGGCAGCGGGTTATCGGCTGTCGGTACAGGCCGACGCGCTGACCATCCCTTTTGGGGCGCTGCCCGAGCCGACCATCACTCAGCTCGATCTTCAGGGCGAGATCCGGCCCGGCCTGCTGCATCTGACCAAGATCGACGGCAGACTCTATGGCGGATTTGTCGCTGGGACCGCCGATCTCGCATGGAGCCAGGCGGCGAGCCTGGTCGCCGACATCGGATTGCGCAGCGTCAGCAGCGAGAGACTATGGGCCTCTGCCGCTACCGGCTTGTCCTTGCAGGGGGATCTCGGCGGAAAATTTCACATCGGATCGCGCGCCGCAAAGCTCGCCGGGCTTGCCGAACACCTGCGCGTCGATGGCGAGTTCCTGGTCGAGCGCGGCGCCATCGAGGGGCTCGATCTGATCGAGGCTGTGCGCAGCAAACGCCAGACCCGGGGCGGCACCACCCGTTTCGAACGCTTCACGGGCGAGCTGCAGTTGGACGGACCAGCGTGCCACCTGAGCAGGCTGGCGCTGAGTTCCAGCCTAATGCGGGCCGAAGGCCATCTCGACATCGCCAGCGACCGGCGGATCGGCGGCTCGATGGCGCTCGAACTCACCGGTGCGGCGACGCGGATTCACGCCTCGATCGCGATCGCTGGCACGCTGGACGAGCCGCAGATCGAAGTCGGACGGCGCGCGCGAATCAGCCCTTGAGCACGGCAGCGATCGCGTCGGCGACGTAGTCGATGTTGTGCGAATTGATCGCGGCGACGCAGATCCGTCCGGTGCTCAAGGCGTAGATGCCGTAGTCGGCCTTCAGCCGCTCCACCTCGGCCGGGCTGAGACCGGTGTAGGAGAACATGCCGCGTTGCCGGGTGATGAAGGAAAAATCTTGTTTGACTCCGCGCGCCTTCAGCTTGTCGGCCAGGCCCTGGCGCATCTCCCGGATGCGGCTGCGCATGCCGGCGAGCTCGTCTTCCCACAGTTGGCGCAATTCAGGATTGCCGAGCACGGCGGCGACCACCGCGCCGCCGTGGGTCGGCGGGTTGGAGTAATTGGTGCGCACCACGCGCTTGACCTGGGACAGCACGCGCGCCGTCTCTTCCTTGTCCTGGGTCACCAGGGAAAGAGCGCCGACGCGCTCGCCATAGAGCGAGAAGGACTTCGAGAAGGAACTGGAGACGAAGAAGGTCAGGCCGGAATCGGCGAACAGCCGCGCCGCCAGCGCATCCGCCTCGATACCGTCGGCGAAACCCTGGTAGGCCATGTCGAGGAAGGCGACCAGGCCGCGGGAGCGCACCGCCCCGATCACTTCGCGCCACTGCGCCTCGGTCAGATCGGCGCCGGTGGGATTGTGGCAGCAGGCGTGCAGCACGACGATCGAGCCGGGGGTCATGGCATCGAGCTTGGCCTTCATCGCGGTGAAGTTCACGCCCCGCGTCGCGGCGTCGTAATAGGGGTAGCTCTGCACCGGAAAGCCGGCAGCCTCGAACAGCGCGAGATGATTTTCCCAGCTCGGGTCGCTGATGAACACCGTCGCCGCCGGGAACAGACGTTTCAGGAAATCGGCGCCGACCTTCAGGGCGCCGGTGCCGCCCAGGGTCTCGATGGTCACCAGGCGGCCGTCGGCGATCAGGGACGAGGTCGGGCCGAACAGCAGCTTCTGCACCGCCTGATTGTAAGCGGCGAGGCCCTCGATCGGCTGATAGGCGCGCGGCTGCAGCGCTTCCAGGCGCGCCTTCTCGGCCCGCTTGACGGAATCGAGCAGCGGTACCTTGCCGTTGTCGTCGTAATAGACGCCGACGCCGAGATTGACCTTGTTCGCCCGCTTGTCGGCGTTGTAGGCCTCGGTCAGGCCGAAGATCGGGTCGCGCGGGGCCATCTCGACCGAGGCGAATAGGGAGGAAATCGTTGAAGAGCTCATATACACTCCAGGGTTGGCCGCACTTGCGGAACGCTCGATTGCGCAGCGCAATATTTTAACCGCGTTTTAACCGCGATGCGGGGATGAGGTGACATCATGCAGATCAGCGATGCTCGGCGGAACAATGCGGTGGGGAAGTAAATGCCTGAGCCGATCAGTTTTCCCGACAGCCCGTTTCGCCTGCACCAGCCGTTTGCCCCCGCCGGCGACCAGCCCGAGGCGATCGCCAAACTGACCGAGGGCGTCGAAGACGGGCTGATGTACCAGACCCTGCTCGGCGTCACCGGCTCGGGCAAGACCTTCACCATGGCCAACGTCATCGCCAGAACCGGACGGCCGGCGCTGGTGCTGGCGCCGAACAAGACGCTGGCGGCGCAGCTCTATGCCGAATTCCGCGAGTTCTTCCCGGACAACGCGGTCGAGTATTTCGTCTCCTATTACGATTACTACCAGCCCGAGGCCTACGTGC
>JAJZPJ010000229.1 GCA_021811225.1 Pseudomonadota bacterium | reverse complement strand
ATCGCTGATCACCCTGTCAGGGGTGTACCCTCCTGCCACGAGTGTCCATCCGGGCGTTCCGCGTTCGGTAATAGCCGGAGCGAGATGGCCGTCACGTGGGAGATCGGTATCGCGGCCCAGGGTGTATCGGGCATGGCCCGGATATACGCATCGCTGGCAGTCAATTCGTGGCTTTCCCGGAAATCGAAGATCGGCGCGCTTATATCGGTCATGGCTCTTAGGCAAGTTAACGGGTGGGCGAAGGATCATTCCATAACCGAGCCAGCCCCTTCGCGCCATCGCGCCGAACGGCTTGTGCGCAGCCTATGGCGCCCGCGTCCGCGCGGCTAGCGGCACGGCGATGCCCAGCAGGATCAGCAGCATTCCGGCCAGGTGGTACGGATGCAGCGCCTCGCCCAGCAGGACCGCGGCCAGCAACGCGCCGAACAGCGGCTGGAGGCTGATGACCTGCCCGGCGTCGGCCGCCCCGATCTCCGCCACGGCGCGATTGAACATCAGGTAGGCGGCGATCGAGGGCAGGAGCGTGACATAGGCGATACCGCCGATCACGAGCGGGGTGAACCGGATCGGGACGCTTTGCCATTCGCCGGCCGCGAGCGGCAGCATCGCCGCTACCCCGACGAGGAAGGTCAGGGCGAGGAAGCTCAGCGGTTCGATAGGCGGGCGGATGCGCAGCAGCGCGGTGTAGAGCGACCAGACGACGACCGCGCCAAGAATGATAAGGTCGCCCGCGCCGAAATGCAGCGTCAGCAGCCTTGCCGGATCGGCCTCGAAGATGATCAGCGCGACTCCGGCCACCGCGATCGCGACGCCGGCGATCTGCGCCCAGCTTGGCCGATTGCGGAAGAAGGTGAAGTCGAAGACCAGCACCAGCGCCGGGATCGCCGCCTGGATCAGCAGGGCATTGGTGGCGGTGGTCAGCCGCAGGCCCGAATAGAGCAGGGCGTTGAAGGCCCCGACGCCGAGCGCGCCCAGCAGCAGGATGCGCGGCCAGGTTGCGCGGATTACGGGCCAGTCGGCCGCGATCTTGCGCCAGGCGAACGGCAACAGGATCAGCAGCGCGCCGGTCCAGCGGAAGAAGGCGAGGCTGAACGGCGGAATATCGTCGCGCACCGCGCGGCCGATGATCGAATTGCCGGCCCACAGCATCAGGACGAGCATGAGCATCGCATAGACGCGGCGGCGGGAAAGCGGCGATGTCGTCATGCTGGCGGGGACGACGGGAGTTTCATCCGTACCGGGTCTTGAGCATGTGCCACGATGCGCGCAGCCCCAGCGCGTCGCCGCCCTTTGGCCGGCCGGGCTTGCCGACCGGACGCCAGGCGAAGGTGTCGAAATGCGCCCAGTCGGCGCCCTCGGGCACGAAGCGGTCCAGGAACAACGCCGCCACGCTCGCCCCGGCGAACGGGTTGGTATGCGAATTGTTGATGTCGGCCACGTCGGACTTCAGCCAGTCGCGATAGGCGTTCCACAGCGGCAGACGCCAGCACGGGTCGTCGTTGGCCTCGCCTGCCTTCAGCAGTTCGTCGGCCGTTCCGTCGCGCCGCGCGAACAGCGCGGGCAGATCGGGACCAAGGGCGGAGCGCGCGGCCCCGGTCAGCGTGGCAAAGTCGAGGATCAATTCCGGGCTGGACTTGCCATCGCCCTCGCCGGCGCGGGTTAGCGCGTCGCCCAGGATCAGCCGGCCCTCGGCGTCGGTGTTGCCGATCTCGACCGAAATGCCGGCGCGTGAACGCAGCACGTCGCCGGGGCGAAAGGCGTTGCCCGCGATCGCGTTTTCGACCGCCGGGACCAGCGTGTGCAGGCGCACCGGCAGGCCGCTGTCGATAATCAGCTTGGTCAGCGCCAGCGTGTGCGCCGCGCCGCCCATGTCCTTTTTCATCAGCAGCATGCCCGACGAAGGCTTGATGTCCAGCCCGCCCGAATCGAAGCACACGCCCTTGCCGACAATGGCGATGCGCGGGTGCCGGGGATCGCCCCATTCGATCTCGATCATGCGCGGTGCGTGGCTGCGCGCGGCGGCGCGGCCGACCATGTGGACCATCGGGAACTCGCGCTCCAGCGCGTCGCCCTTGGTAACGTGGAAGCCGGCCTTGCCGGCCTTGGCGATGGTTTCGGCGTGGGCTTCTATCTCGGCCGGTCCCATGTCCTCGGCCGGGGTGTTGACCATGTCGCGGACCAGCGCGGTCGCGCCAGCCTCGGCAAGCGCCGGGGCAATGCCCTTGACCTGGCCGGTCAGCAGGACGCGCGGGCCTTCCTTGCCCGGCTCGGCCTTGTAGCGGTCGAAGCGGTATTGCCCGGTCACCCAGCCGAACAGCGCCGGTCCCGGCTCGCCGCCGGCGCGGCGATAAGTGCCTGCCGGCAGCACATCGGCGAGCCTGGCCATGCACCAGGTCGACAGTTCGTTCGCGTTCGCCACGCCGGCGACCACCGACCAGCCATCCTGCTCGGGCACGATGGCTTGGCTGTAGCCATCGGCTTCGAACTTCTGGGCGGCCAGCGCGGCGCGCTGCTGGGCCGAAAGCGACTTGACGAAATCGTCCAGCCCCGCCTTGTCGACCAGGTGGATGGCGATGGCGTCCTGCCCGCGATCGGGCTGGATCAATGCGTTCTTGTCGGTCATGCTTAGCCTGCATTCCCCAAGTGGCGTGGCGTTTGAGGTGAAGATCGCCTGTATCCGAGCGCTAGACAAGGATTTTCTGCCGCAAGCGGCACCTGCGGTCGCGCAGACTGCTGGATCTGGACGGATCAGACCGCGAAGCCGCTGTTTCCTTGCCCAGGGGCGGCGTTTTTCAGCGCAGCGGACAGATCTGTCCAGCCGCTTTCGTTCAGTTTGAGCGTGGATCGCGATCATGCGCATAGCGGTGGCGCTCGCAATCGGCGGATAGCGGCGAGGATGGCGCGTACCATCGTGCCGGTGACAGCGACCTCGGCCAGCTGGAAGGTGATGGTGCGGGCGTGACGGACCACACGTGCCCCGATCTTGATCAGCTTCAGTTGCAGGCTGGTCAACGACCAGTCGGCCATGGCCTCGGGCAGCTCGATGCAGCGCAAGAAGGTGGCCAGGTTGTACGCCAGGGCGTGCAGTTGCAGCCGCACCTCATTGTCGCGGAACTTCCGGCACGACAGCCGCGTCCAGCGAAAGGCGTATTTGCCCTCTTTGATGTGCTGCTCGGCGGTGCCGCGCTGGTTGTAGAACCGCACCACCCAGTCCGGCTCCATCGGCAGGTTGGTGACGATGAAGCCGACACGCGGGAACAGTTCGCCCGGATGCCATTCGATCTTGGCGATCACCCGGCGTTCCTTGTCCCAGGACGCCGCCTGATACTCGAATTCCTCGAAGAACCGCTTGACCTTGGTCAGTGACGGCCGCCCGACAGGGCGCGTTAGCCGATGCGCGATCTTGTCCTTGAGGACCGCGTTTGCGGGCAGCCGGATGGCGTAGAAGAACCGCGCTTCTTCCAATCGCTCATAGATCGCCGGGATCGCGTAGGCAGCATCGGCCCGGAAGAACCTGCCACCAAGGTCGCGCTCCGCGTAGCGCGCAATGACGGGGTCGAGAACATCACGCCAGCCATCGGCGCTGTGGACGTTGCCATGGCGCAGGGCGCAGCGTTCCAGCATCCCGAACTGGTTGAACAGAAAGTTGGGGTGATAGCAGCTACAGTCGAAATGGCCATTCCAGGCGGACCCTTCCTGGTCGCCATGGGTCGGGCTGACCGAGCTGTCCATGTCCAGAACGATGTACTTCAGCCCGTTACGGTCATGGAACCGGTCGATCCATTGCCCGTTCAGGTCGGCCAGCGCGGCACGGTTCCCGGCCAGAGCCAGCGTCTCGGTCTCGAACCGTCCCATCTGCGATGCCGAGGCCGCTTGTGCATCGACCGCTCTGCCGCCGACAACTTGGCGCATGACCGGATCGCAGGCGAGACGGTTGGCGTCGTTGACATCCTCGTATCCGGCCAGCCGCCCAAAGACTGAT
>JAJZPJ010000019.1 GCA_021811225.1 Pseudomonadota bacterium | reverse complement strand
TCCCATCCCGAACAGGACCGTGAAACACCTCCGCGCCAATGATAGTAGGCTTCTCGCCTGTGAAAGTAGGTCAGCGCCAGACCCCCCTCAAACCAAAGCCCTCGTAAGAGGGCTTTGGCGTTTCTGCGACGACGATATTCCTTAATCCTTCAGTCCGATCCTGTAAAATACCTGCATCTGTTGCAGATGCCATGCCGATGAAGACCACCTTTCTCGATTTCGAACAACCCATAGCCGAACTGGAAGCGAAGATTGAAGCTCTGCGTTTCGCTCAGGATGATTCGGCGGTGGATATTTCCGAGGAAATCGGCAAGCTCGATGGCAAGAGCCAGAGTCTGACCAAGGATATTTATGCCAAACTGACCCCTTGGCAGATCGCTCAGGTGGCGCGTCATCCGCAGCGCCCCTACACCCTTGATTACGTAGCGCAGATATTCACCGACTTCCAGGAACTGCATGGCGATCGCAGCTATGCCGACGATCGGGCTATCGTCGGTGGTCTGGCCCGCTTCAATGGCCAGCCGGTGATGGTGATCGGTCACCAGAAGGGACGCGACACCAAGGAGAAAATATTTCGCAATTTCGGTATGCCCAGACCCGAGGGTTATCGCAAGGCCTTGCGTTTGATGCGCTTGGCCGAGAAGTTCGGCATACCGGTGTTTACCTTCGTCGACACGCCCGGCGCTTATCCGGGCATTGATGCCGAAGAGCGCGGCCAATCCGAAGCGATCGGCCGCAATCTGCTGATTATGGCGGAACTCAAGGTGCCGATAATTTGTACCGTGATTGGCGAAGGAGGATCGGGGGGGGCGCTGGCGATCGCGGTCGGCGATGCGCTGTTGATGCTGCAATACGCGACCTATTCGGTAATTTCGCCCGAAGGGTGTGCCTCCATTCTCTGGAAGAGCGCCGAAAACGCCAGCGACGCCGCCGAGTCCATGGCAATCACTGCGGTCCGGCTGAAGACCCTGGGCTTGATCGACCGCGTCGTCACTGAGCCCCTTGGCGGCGCTCACCGCAATCCCAAGACCATGGCGGGATCCCTCAAGAAGGCTCTGCAGGATGTGCTGCGGCAACTTGCCGAACTGCCCGCGTCGGAACTGGTCGAGCGTCGTTTCGAGCGGCTGATGAGCTATGGCAAGTTCAAGGAACAGCGGCTCAACTGAACCGCTATTAGCGGCCGTAGCGGCTTGCCTGCGCCGCCACCTTCAACTGCATCAGGCTATCGTTGTGGGATTTTCAGGCGGTCGCGATTCGCTTGCCCTGCTCGATGCTCTGCGCGCGCTTCAGGCAGAGTTTCTCTTCGTACTGTCCGCTAGCCACGTCAACCATCATCTGAGTCCCCAAGCCGCTTCCTGGGAAGCATTCTGCCGGCGTTATTGCGCCGATGCCGGCATTCCACTGACGGTGCATCACGTTGAGGTGCCGCGCGATGCGCCTGAGGGCCTCGAGGCGGCGGCACGTGAATGCCGTTACCGGGCGCTGGCGTGCTGCGACGCGGACTGGCTGGCGGTTGCCCATCATAGCGGCGACCAGGCCGAGACGCTGTTGTTTAACCTGATGCGCGGGGCCGGTCTGAACGGCGCCGCAGGAATGCCGGAAGCGAGACGATTACAGGAAGGCGGTTCCCTGCTTCGTCCGTTGCTGACCCTGTCCAGAAAGGCGATCGAAACTTATCTCGAGAGGCGGGAGCTTGCCTGGGTCGATGACGAGAGCAACCACGACACCGCTTTCTCGCGCAACTTCCTGCGCCATGAGGTCGTGCCGCTGCTGGCGTCGCGCTTTCCGGCAGCAGAACAGAAGCTCGCAGCGGCGGCGTCGCGCTTTGCCGAGGCGGGCGCCTTGCTCGATGAATTGGCGCGTAGCGATCTAGCCGATCAGCCGCCGCGTTTCCCCTTACCGCTCGCTAGCCTGATGGGCTTGTCCGAGGAACGCGGCCGGAACCTGCTGCGCTTTCTTCTCACCCAGCACGGCATTCAGATTCCCAGCGAGCAGCGGTTGGTAGAAGCCTTACGGCAATTGAAGCAGGCAAGACCCGACCGTCATCCGTCCATTGCCTTCGGTGAGACTCGACTTTATCGCCACCGGGGCAAGGTATATCTCAGCGCTTCCACTGGTTTAAGGACTGTGCCGCCAAAATCGCCGGAGCTCAGCCGAAAATTGCGATAAAATACAAAGTTAGCCCGATTCGCTGAACTTTTTCCGAGAATCATCTTCTGTATTACCAACTTTGGAGAAACTGGATGGCTGTTGAACGCACGTTTTCCATGATCAAACCCGATGCAGTGGCCAAGAATGTCATCGGTAAGATCTACTCACGTTTCGAGACCAATGGTCTCAAGGTTATCGCTGCCCGTATGGTGCATCTGTCGCGTCGCGAAGCCGAAGGCTTTTACGCGGTGCATCGTGAGCGGCCGTTCTTCAAGGATCTGGTCGAGTTCATGATCTCCGGACCGGTCATGGCGCAGGTGCTCGAAGGCGAGGGCGCTATCGCCAAGAACCGCGAGTTGATGGGTGCGACTGATCCAAAGAAGGCCGCACCCGGTACGATCCGGGCAGACTTCGCCGAGAGCATCGATGCCAACGCGGTGCACGGTTCCGACGGCCCCGAGACGGCCGCGATCGAAATCGCCTATTTCTTCCCGGCGTTGAATATCTATTCGCGTTAATTGATGACCGTCAATCTCCTCGATCTCGATGCCACCGGCCTGACCGAATTTTTCGCCCAGTTGGGCGAAAAACCGTTCCGCGCCAAGCAACTGCTGCGCTGGTTGCATCATTTCGGGGAGGCCGATTTCTCGCGCATGACCGACGTTGCCAAGACTCTGCGCGAGAAGCTTGCCGCGGTTTCCTGCGTGACGCCCCCAACCTTGATCAGCGATCGATTGTCGGAGGACGGTACGCGCAAGTTCCTGTTCGATGTCGGCCGCGGCAACGCGGTCGAGACGGTGTTCATCCCCGAAGACCAGCGCGGTACGTTGTGCATCTCTACCCAGGCCGGTTGCGCGCTCGACTGTGCCTTCTGCTCCACCGGCAAGCAGGGTTTCAATCGCAATCTGACGGTGGCCGAGATCATCGGCCAGCTCTGGCAGGTCAATAAGACGCTGGACTTCGACCCGAAGGGCGAGCGGATCATCAGCAATGTCGTGTTGATGGGCATGGGTGAGCCGCTCGCCAATCTGGACAACGTTGTCGTTGCGCTGCGTCTGATGCTCGATGACAATGCCTACGGACTGTCGCGTCGGCGCGTGACGCTATCGACCTCGGGCATCGTACCGGCGATGGATCGGCTACGCGAGCAATGTCCTGTGGCGCTGGCCGTATCCCTGCACGCGTCCAACGACGCGCTCCGCGACCGCCTGGTGCCGATCAATCGCAAGTATCCGCTCGAGGAGCTGATGGCCGCCTGCCGCCGCTATCTGACCGCGGCGCCGCGCGATTTCGTCACCTTCGAATACGTGATGCTCGACGGCGTCAATGACCGCGATGCAGACGCGCGCGAATTGCTGCGGCTCACGCGCGATGTGCCCTGCAAGTTCAATCTGATCCCGTTCAACCCATTCCCGAAATCCGGCTTCCGCAGTTCCAAGCCCGAGCGCGTCCGTCGTTTCGCCGAAATCCTGATCGCCGCTGGGATCGTCACGACCACGCGCAAGACGCGCGGCGACGATATCGATGCCGCCTGCGGCCAGTTGGCCGGCCAGATCCTGGATCGCTCGCGACGCATCCTGAAATCGTCCCCCATTTTGGATCTGACGCAATGAGGCGCAGCGTATTCCTCGCCGCCGCAGCGGCCGTTTTGCTGGCGGGTTGCGCCGGCAACCCCCACCTGTCGCAGCAGCTCGGAGAACCGGTATCGCAGCAGACGATGACCACCGAAGCCGGTCAAAGGGCCAAGGTGCACACCGAACTGGGGGGGCTGTACCTTTCCCGTGGCAACGCCAGTGTGGCGCTCGACGAGGCGAACCAGGCCATCTCTGCCGATGCCAGTTATGCCCCGGCATACAACCTGATGGGGTTGGTGCGTATGCAGCTAGGCGAGAACGCCCTGGCCGAGCAGAGCTTCAAGCGTGCCCTGAGCTTGGCTCCATCCGACCCGGAAATCAACAACAGTTTCGGCTGGTTCCTCTGCCAGACCGGGCGGGAGCAGCTTTCATTCAAGTACTTTCAGACCGCAGTCAAGAGTCCTCTCTACGCCACGCCCACCATGCCCTACACCAACGCCGGTATTTGCGCGCTCAGGCTGAAGGACGACGAGGCTGCCGAAGGCTACTTCCTCAAGGCACTGCGTGTCGATGCGGCCAACGCCCGGGCGATGTACTTCCTCGCCGACATCGCCTACCGCCATGGGCGGTTGACTGATGCGCGTCGCTACCTCGACGACCTGAACCGGCGGGTCGAACCCACCGCCGAAATCCTCTGGTTGGGGGTTCGTACCGAGAGAGGCTTGGGTGACCGGTCCGCCGAAGCGCGCTATGCTTCCCAACTGCGCAGCAAGTTTCCGGATTCACCGCAGACGCGGCGCTTGCTGCAGGGACGGTATCGGTGAGCGAACTGCCGGACCCGCACGTGCCGCTATCCCAGACGGAGCTGCCGGTCCCGCCGGAGCCGTTTTCGCTCGGTGCTTGTCTGCGCGAGGCCAGGCTGGCGCGCGGACTGTCGATCGAAGAGGTGACGCTGGCGATCAAGTTCGGTGCGCGGCAGATCGAGGCGATCGAGCGCGATGATTTCGGCAAGCTGCCGGGCAGCACCTTCGTGCGCGGCATCGTCAGGAGCTACGCCAAGCTGCTCCAGATCGACGCCGAACCGCTGCTGGCGATACTCGGCAAGCACAAGCCGTCGATCGATGACGGGGTCCACGCGCCGGAGGACACTGGCGCGCATTTACCCCTGCCGGGCGAGCGGCGCAGCGTCGTTCCCATGCTGGCATTGTTGCTGGCGCTAGCCGCCATCGCCGTTGCGGTCGCGACCCATTTCAATTGGCCGGGCGGTAGCCGCGGCGCCGACGAGCCGAAGCCGGCGCCGGCGGTCGTTCCCGCACCGCTTGCGCGGCCTGCGGTTCCGGTTGCACCACAACCGGCGCCTGCTGTTCCGGGCGTCGCCGCAGCGCCGGCCCCGGATAGCCGTCAGTTGATCTTCGTGTTCAAGGACAAATCCTGGGTCGAGGTCAAGGATGCCACCCAGAAGACCATCTTCTCCCAGAACAATCTGGCCGGTACGCGTCAGGTCGTGAGCGGTACGCCGCCCTTCGATCTGGTCATCGGCAATGCCTCCGCAGTCCAACTGCAGTACGGTGATCAGACGATCGACTTGCGCCCGTACACCAAGGTCGAAGTGGCCAGGCTCACGCTCAAATGAATGCCCTGGAGCGTTCGATCCCGACTGGCCCGCTCGCCCGGCGCCGTACGCGGCAGGTGCTGGTGGGGAAGGTCGCCGTTGGTGGGCAGGCGCCGGTGGTGGTGCAATCGATGACCAACACCGACACCGCCGATGTAATCGGTACCGCGCGACAGGTGGCGCAACTGGCCCGAGCCGGTTCCGAGATCGTCCGCGTCACGGTGAATACCCGCGAGGCAGCGGCGGCGGTGCCGAAGATCCGCGAACAGTTGCTGAAGATGAATCTGGAAGTGCCGCTGGTCGGCGATTTCCATTTCAACGGCCATAAGCTGCTCGAAGAGGTGCCGGCGTGCGCCGAAGCCTTGGACAAGCTGCGTATCAATCCGGGCAACGTCGGCAAGGGAAAGAAGCGCGACGAACAATTCGCGCGCTTGATCGAGATCGCCTGCCGCTGCAACAAGCCGGTGCGGATAGGGGTGAATTGGGGCAGCCTGGACCAGGATCTGCTCGCCCGCATCATGGACGAGAATGCACGGCGGCCGGTGCCGCAGGATGCCACCGCGCTGATGCGCGAGGCGATGATCAGTTCGGCGCTGGAGAGCGCGGCGAGGGCCGAGGAACTGGGCCTGCCCGGCAATGCCATCGTCCTGTCGTGCAAGGTGTCCGGCGTCCAGGATCTGATCGGTATCTACCGCGAGCTGGCCGGCCGCAGCGATTATCCGTTGCACTTGGGGCTGACCGAGGCGGGCATGGGCTCCAAGGGCATCGTCGCTTCGAGTGCGGCCCTCGCGGTGCTGCTGCAGGAGGGCATCGGCGACACCATCCGCGTGTCCCTGACGCCGGAGCCCGACGGCGAGCGCAGCCGCGAGGTCGTCGTCGCCCAGGAGATCCTGCAGACCATGGGTCTGCGCGCCTTCACGCCGCTGGTTGCCGCCTGTCCCGGCTGCGGCAGAACCACCAGCACCACCTTCCAGGAACTGGCGCAGGATATCCAGTCCTACGTGCGCGAGCGGATGCCGGTCTGGCGCCTTGACCATGTCGGCGTCGAAAACATGAGTCTGGCGGTGATGGGCTGCGTGGTCAATGGCCCGGGCGAGAGCAAGCACGCCGATATCGGCATCAGCCTGCCGGGAACCGGGGAAATTCCGGTCGCGCCGGTGTATGTCGATGGCGAGCGCAGCGTGACCTTGAAGGGCGACAACATCGCCGCCGAATTCCGCGCCATCATCGACGATTACGTCCTGCGCAAGTACCCGAGACGAGCAACCGAATAATTTCGTCAGCCAAGGCGCTCGGAGCCGCTTCCTGACGCCCTTGCTTGATGCTACCCGCGATCCTATGAGCCAGACGATACAAGCCATCCGTGGCATGAACGACATCCTGCCCGACGAAGCCTTGCAGTTGGAGCAGTTCGACGATCTGGTGCGCGATTGGCTGCGCGCTTACGCCTACCGGCCGATCCGCCTGCCCGTGGTCGAGCCGACGCCGCTGTTCGCCCGCGCCATCGGCACCGCCACCGACATCGTCGAGAAGGAGATGTACTCCTTCATCGACAGCCTGAACGGCGAACAGCTGACCTTGCGACCGGAGGGCACGGCGGGCTGCGTTCGCGCCGTCTTGCAGCACAACCTGCTCTACGACGGACCGAAGCGGCTGTACTACCAGGGACCGATGTTCCGCCATGAACGGCCGCAGAAGGGACGCTACCGGCAGTTCCATCAGGTCGGGGTGGAGGCGCTGGGCTTTGCCGGCCCGGACATCGACGCGGAACATATCCTGATGTGCCAGCGTCTGTGGGATGACCTGGGCCTCACCGACATCCGGCTGGAGATCAATTCTCTGGGACAGGTCGAGGAGCGCAGCCGCCATCGCGCCGATCTGGTCGCCTATCTCGAAGAGCACGCCGAGATGCTCGATGCCGACGCCAGGCGCCGTCTGCACAGCAACCCGCTGCGCATCCTCGACACCAAGAATCCGGCGCTGCAGGAGATCGTCGAAGCCGCGCCCAAGCTGATCGGCTACCTGGGCGAGGAATCGCTCGCGCATTTCGCCGGCGTTCAGGCGCTGTTGAAGGACGCCGGCATTCCCTACCGCATCAATCCCCGGCTGGTACGCGGGCTCGACTATTACAACCTGACCGTCTTCGAATGGGTCACCGATCGCCTGGGCAGCCAGGGCACCGTTTGCGCCGGCGGCCGTTACGACGGATTGATCGCGCAACTGGGCGGCAAGCCCCAGCCGGCCTGCGGCTTCGCCATCGGCATCGAACGCCTGCTGGCACTGTGGCGGGAACAGGGCGGCGTCGCCGCCGGCATCGCGCCCGACGTCTACGTGGTGCACCAGGGCGAGCAGGCCCAGCGCTTCGCCTTCAGGGTCGCCGAGGGGCTGCGCGACGCCGGCTTCTCCGTGCAGTTGCATTGCGGCGGCGGCAGTTTCAAGGCGCAGATGAAGCGCGCCGACGCCTCCGGCGCGATGCTGGCGGCGATCATCGGCGCCGACGAGGCGGCGGCGAATGAAGTTTCCTTGAAGCCGCTGCGCGACGGTTTCGGCAAGGAGCAGGAACAGCAGCGCGTGGCATTCGACCAACTTGCCGAGGCGATCGGCGAATTACTATTTCACGGGGAAGACGAACATGGCGGTCTATGACCTCGAAGAGCAGGAACAACTCGAAGAACTGAAGACCTGGTGGGCGCAGCACGGCAATCTGGTGACCGCGGTCGTCGTCGCTGCGGCGCTGGCGATGCTCGCCTGGCAAGGCTGGAACTGGTGGCAGCGGAAGCAGGCGGCACAGGCGGGAGCAGCCTACGCCTTGCTGGAACAGGTGGCCGCGGTCCATGATCCCCAGAGGACGAACGAGGTGACCGGCGAACTGATCGACAAGTACTCCGGTACCGCCTACGCCGGCCTCGCCGCATTGCTCTCGGCCAAGGTGCAGGCCGACGGCGGCGACTTCAAGACGGCCAAGCTGCAACTCGCCTGGGCCGCCAAGCACGCCAAGGATCCGGAATTGCGCGATCTGGCGCGGTTGCGTCTGGCGACCGTGCTGGAGGACGAGAAGGATTACGGCGACGCCCTGCAGCAACTGGCGGCCGAGCCGGCCGCCCCCTTTGCGCCGCGCTATGCCGAAGTGAGAGGCGACATTCTCGCCGCCCAGGGCCAGACCGCGGCTGCGCAGGCGGCTTATGCTAATGCGCTGTCCAAGCTCGATGCCGAAAAGGGCGCCGCCGACCAGAGCACGAGTCAATATCGCCAAGTGCTGCAGATCAAGCTCGATGCGCTCGGAGGTCAATCGTGAAGCGCCTCGTCCTGATTGCTCTCCTGTCCCTGCTCGCGGGCTGTTCGACGCTGAACAAGCTCAATCCTTTCTCGTCTGGCGATGCCCAGCTCAAGCCTGCCGAACTGACCCCGTTTACCGCGACGGCGCAGTTGTCGGTGGATTGGCAGGCGAGCATCGGCGCGAGTGGCGAATATGTGTTCACCCCTGCGGTGGTGGGGACGAGCGTCTATACGGCCGCCCATGACGGCACGCTGGGGCGCTTCGACGCAGGTCGCCAGGTGTGGCGCATCAATGTCGGCCAAATGATTTCCGGCGGCGTCGGCAGCGACGGCAAGCTGGTCGTGGTCGGGACACCCAAGGGCGAGGTGCTGGCCTTCGACGCGCAGACCGGCAGGCCGGTCTGGCGGGCGCAGGTCAGCTCCGAAGTGCTGGCGGCGCCGGCGGTCGGCGACGGTCTGGTGGTGGTGCGCAGCGGTGATGCCCGCCTGTTCGGCTTCGAGGCCACCGACGGCAAGCAGCGCTGGGTCTATCAGCGCAGCACCCCGGCGCTGTCCTTGCGCAGCAACGTCGGCGTCGTGCTGGCCGGACCGGTGGTGCTGGCGGGTTTCCCCGGCGGCAAGCTGGTCGCGGTCAGCAGCGCCAACGGCGCGGCGCTGTGGGAAGTCGCGGTGGCGCAGCCCAAGGGTGCGACCGAGATCGAGCGCATCGCCGACATCGCCAGCCTGCCGGTGATCAATGGCCACGAGGTCTGCGCCGTCGCCTACCAGGGCCGGGTCGCCTGTTACGACACGACCAACGGCAATCAGCTCTGGGCGCACGACATGTCCAGCAGCGCCGGTCTCGACATGGATGACAAGGCCGTCTATGTCAGCGATGTCAATGGCGCGGTCTTCGCATTAGACAGAAGCAACGGCGCCAGCCTGTGGAAGCAGGACAAGCTGCTGCGGCGCGATCTGTCCCGGCCGCTCGCCCTGGGCAAATACGTTGCCGTGGCCGACTATCAAGGCGTGGTGCACCTGCTGCGCCGCGACGACGGCGCTTTCGCCGCCCGCATCACCACCGACGGCAGCGCCATCAGCGCCGATCCGCAACGCGCGGGTGGCGCCGGCAGCTTCGTGGTGCAGACCCGCAGCGGCGACTTGTACGCCTTGTCGGCGCACTAGGGAGGAGACTCATTGAAGCCCACTCTGGTCATCGTTGGCCGCCCGAATGTCGGCAAATCGACGCTGTTCAATCGCCTCACCAAGACGCGCGACGCGCTGGTCGCCGACATCCCGGGCCTGACCCGCGACCGGCACTACGGTCACGGCCGCGTCGGCGGCAGGCCCTATCTGGTCGTCGATACCGGCGGCTTCGAGCCGCAGGCGAAGGACGGCATCATGCACGAAATGGCGCGTCAGGCCGAGGCGGCGATCGCCGAGGCCGACACGCTGCTGTTCGTGGTCGACGGCCGCGCCGGCGTCACGCCGCAGGACAAGGTCATCGCCGACCGGTTGAGAAAGACCGGTCGGCCGCTGCTCCTGGTGGTGAACAAGGGCGAGGGCGTGAATCGTGCGGTGTTCGGCGCCGAATTTCATGAACTGGGCTGCGGCACGCCGCTGGTGATCTCCTCGGCCCACGGCGAAGGCGTGCGCGAACTGATCGAGGAAGCGCTGGCCCCCTTCCCGGACGAGCCGGAAGAGGGGGAGCCAGGAGCGGGCCCGCGCGTCGCGGTGGCGGGACGACCGAACGTCGGCAAGAGCACGCTGATCAATACCCTGCTCGGCGAGGAGCGGGTCATCGCCTTCGATCTGCCGGGCACGACGCGCGACGCCATCGAGGTGCCGTTCGAGCGCAACGGCCGCGCTTACACCCTGATCGACACCGCGGGGCTGCGCCGGCGCGGCAAGGTGTTCGAGACCGTCGAGAAGTTCTCGGTGATCAAGACGCTGCAGGCGGTCGAGCAGTCCAACGTGGTGGTGCTGATGGTGGACGCCAGCCAGGACATCTCCGACCAGGACGCCCACATCGCCGGTTTCGTCATCGAGGCGGGCCGGGCCTTGGTGCTGGCGGTCAACAAATGGGACGCGGTGGACGACTATCGACGCGAGCAGGTCAAGCAGGATATCGAGCGCAAGCTGAACTTCCTGGGCTTTGCCCGGGTCCACTACGTTTCGGCGCTGAAGGGCGAGGGCGTGAATGGATTGATGGCTTCGGTCGACAAAGCCTGGGCCGCCGCCATGGCCAAGCTGCCCACGCCGCAGCTGACCCGCGCGCTGCAGGATGCGCTGGCCAGGCAGGCGCCGCCGCGCCACGGCATCTTCCGGCCCAAGCTGCGCTACGCCCACCAGGGCGGCAGCAACCCGCCGATCATCGTGATTCACGGCAACGCCCTGGAACACGTGCCGGATTCGTACCGCCGCTACCTGGAGCGGACCTTCATGGAGCAGTTCCAGTTGCAGGGCACGCCGCTGCGCGTCGAGTTCAAGACCTCGAAGAATCCTTTTGCCAAGGACTGAGGCGGAATGACCGGATAATGCCGACGTCAAAGCGCGGATAATCGGGGCGTGGAGTGGTACGGTCAGCGAAAATGTTTTACATTAGTCTCTCAAGAACCAGAATATAGAGGATCACCATGAGCAATAAAGGGCAACTTCTACAAGACCCGTTTCTGAATACGCTGCGCAAGGAGCATATTCCGGTTTCGATCTACCTGGTCAATGGCATCAAGCTGCAAGGCCACATCGATTCCTTCGATCAATACGTGGTGCTGCTCAAGAACACGGTCACGCAGATGGTCTACAAGCACGCCATCTCCACGGTGGTGCCCGCCCGCCCGGTGTCGTTTACCCAGGACAGCGGCGAGGATTGATGCCCGCGGTGAAGTCCGTTTCCTCCGGCGCCCACCCCCGGCATGTTTGAGCGTCCCGCCAGCGGCGAGAACGCGATCCTGGTGCAGCTGGACTTCGGCGACGGCGACGCCGCCGAGCGTCAATCCGAATTCGAGCTGCTCGCCGCCAGCGCCGGCGCCCGCGCGCAAGCACTGGTGCAAGGCAAGCGCCAGGCGCCCGATGCCGCGACCTATGCCGGCAAGGGCAAGGTGGCGGCAATCGCCGCTGCCGCCCGCGCCCACGGGGCCGATCTGGTCATCTTCAACCACGAGCTCTCCGCGGCCCAGCAGCGCAACCTGGAAAAGGAGCTGGGCTGCCGCGTCATCGATCGCCCGGCGCTGATCCTCGACATCTTCGCCCTGCGCGCGAAGAGCCACGAGGGCAAGCTGCAGGTGGAACTGGCCCAGTTGCAGCGGCTATCCACCCGCCTGGTGCGCGGCTGGACCCACCTCGAGCGGCAGAAGGGCGGCATCGGCTTGCGCGGGCCCGGCGAGACCCAGCTCGAAACCGACAGGCGGCTGCTCGGCAAGCGCGTTGCGCTGCTGAAGGAGCGTCTGAAGCAGCTCGAACGCCAGCGCGCGGTGCAGCGCCGGGCGCGGACCCGGCGCGAGCTGCTCTCGGTGTCCCTGGTCGGCTACACCAATGCCGGCAAATCGACGCTGTTCAACGCCCTGACCAAGGCGGGCAGCTACGCCGCCGATCAGCTCTTCGCCACGCTCGACACCACCTCGCGCCGGCTGTTCCTGGCCGACGCCGGGCCGGTCGTGATCTCGGACACCGTCGGTTTCATCCGCGATCTGCCCCACGCCCTGGTCGCCGCTTTTCAGGCCACGCTGGAGGAGACGGCGGGAGCCGATCTGCTGCTGCACGTGGTCGATTCTTCCAGCCCCGATCGCGATCAGCAGATCGCTGCGGTAGGCCAGGTGCTGGCGGAGATCGGCGCCGCCGACGTGCCGCAGATCGTCGTCTGGAACAAGATCGATGCCACCGCCGCAGCGCCCGGAGTGGAGCGCGACGAGTATGGTAATATTTCGCGGGTTCGCTTGAGTGCGAAAAGCGGCGCCGGACTCGATCTGCTGCGCGACGCCCTGAGTCAGGCGGCCCACGCCGCACGGTCCCGGGCGGATGTCGTTGCCGCTGACGTCGCCTGATAATCTCCTAACCCTGAAAGCTGATCCGTGATCGCAGGTATCTTGATGTCGCTAAATGACCCCGGTTGGGGCAACAAGCCCGATCCCGGTGGCAACAGGGGCGGCCCGCCCGACCTCGAAGAACTTTGGCGCGACGTCAATCGCCGACTGGCCGGCCTGTTCGGCAAGAAGGGCGGCGGCGGATCGGGCGGCGGCGGCATCGGCGGCGGACCGTCGACACCCTTCAATCTGCGGCACTTCAGCGGCGGCATCGGACTGTTGCTGCTGTTGCTGCTGGCGGTCTGGCTGGCCAGCGGTTTCTACATCGTCGAAGCCAACCAGCGCGGCGTGGTGCTCACCTTCGGTCGCTATTCCCAGACCACCGAACCGGGCCTGCACTGGCGTCTGCCCTATCCGATCCAGAGCAGCGAAGTCGTCCGCGTCAGCGATGTGCGCGTGGTCGAGGTCGGCTACCGCGGTTCGGCCAAGAATCCGGTGCTGAAAGAAGCGCTGATGCTCACCGACGACGAGAACATCGTCAGCATCGAGTTCGCCGTGCAGTGGTTCGTCAAGGATCCCGAGGCCTATCTGTTCAATAACCGCAGCCCCGACGATGCCGTGCTGCAGGCGGCCGAGACCGCGATGCGCGAAGTGGTGGGCAAGAGCAAGATGGACTTCGTCCTCTACGAGGGACGCGAGCAGGTCGCGGCGCAGGCGAGCAAGTTGATGCAGGATATTCTCGATCGCTACAAGACCGGAATTTATATCTCCCGGCTGACGCTGCAGAACGTGCAGCCGCCGGAGCAGGTGCAGGCAGCCTTCGACGACGCGGTCAAGGCCGGACAGGACCGCGATCGGCAGGTCAATGAGGGGCAGGCCTATGCCAACGACGTGGTGCCCAGAGCGCGCGGCACGGCGTCGCGCCTGCTGGAGGAGGCCAGCGGCTACAAGAGCCGGGTGATCGCCAATGCCGAGGGCGATGCCTCGCGCTTCACGCAGATCCTGGCCCAGTACGACAAGGCGCCCGCGGTCACGCGCAGCCGCATGTATATCGACACCATGCAACAGATTCTCTCCAATACCAGCAAGATCATGATCGACGCCAAGGGCGGCAACAACATGCTCTACCTGCCGCTCGACAAGCTGATGCAGGCCGCCGGCGCCCCGGCAGCGGCAGCCGCGGCTCCCGCCGCCGCGCCGACGCCGGCGCCGGCGAGCCCGGTGCCGGCGCTGCCGAGCGAGGTGCCGCCGCAACTGGATCGATCGGATGCCCCGCTATTGCGCTCGCGCGATGCGTTGCGCTCCCGCGATCGGGGAGACCGCTGATGCGCCGCAACCTGCCCTTTGCCGCGGCAGCGGTCCTGTTGATCCTGGCGATCCTGGGAAGTTCGATGTTCACCGTCGATCAGCGCCAGTACGCCATCGTTTTCCAATTCGGCGAGGTCAAGGACGTCATCACCAAGCCGGGGCTCAACTTCAAGTGGCCGTTGATCCAGAACGTGCGCTTCTTCGACAACCGCATCCTCACCTACGATGCCCCCGACCCCGAGCGCTTCATCACCTCGGAAAAGAAGCCGATGCTGGTCGATGCCTACATCAAGTGGCGCATCATCGACGTCAAGCAGTACTACATTTCCGTCCAGGGCGACGAGACCCGCGCCCATATCCGCCTGTCGCAGACGGTCAATGCCCTGCTGCGCGGGGAGTTCGGCAAGCGCACGGTGCAGGAGGTCGTCGCCGGCGAGCGCGAGAAGATCATGGATGACGTGCGCGCCAAGGCCGATGCCGACGCCCGCTCGATCGGCGTGCAGATCGTCGACGTGCGCCTGAAGCGGGTCGATTATCCCCAGGAAGTGAGCGAATCGGTGTACCGGCGCATGGAGACGGAGAGAAAGCGCGTCGCCAACCAGTTGCGCTCGGACGGCGCCGCCCAGGCCGAGAAGATCAAGGCCGACGCCGACCGGCAGCGCGAGGTGATCATCGCCGACGCCTACCGCGACGCCCAGCGCATCAAGGGCGAGGGCGACGCCAAGGCGACCGAGATCTATGCCAAGGCCTTCGGCAAGAATCCGCAGTTCTACTCCTTCTATCGCAGCCTGGAAGCCTATCGCCAGAGCTTCAAGAACAAGAGCGACGTGATGGTGCTCGATCCCAGCTCCGAGTTCTTCAAGTACCTGAAGGGCACCGGCCAGAGCAGAAGGTGATGCTCTCCACGCTGCTCCTGGCGTTCGCCCTGATGCTCGTTCTCGAAGGCCTGTTGCCCTTTCTCGCGCCCAAGGTTTGGCGCGAGGGCTTTCGCCGCCTGACCGAACTGTCCGACGGCCAATTGCGTTTCATCGGACTGACCTCGATCCTGGTCGGGCTGATCCTGCTGACGATCTTCAAATGACCATGCGCCGCTGGCTGCTGCCCGAAGCGATCGAGGACGTCCTGCCCGCCGAGGCCGGGCAGGTGGAGGCGATGCGCCGTCGCCTGCTCGACCTGTTCCGCGGCCACGGCTACGAGTACGTGATCCCGCCGCTGCTCGAATACGTCGAGTCGCTGCTCACCGGCACCGGACGCGATCTCGATCTGCGCACCTTCAAGCTGGTCGATCAGCTCTCCGGCCGCACGCTGGGCGTGCGCGCCGACATCACGCCCCAGGTGGCGCGCATCGACGCGCACCTGCTCAACCGCAAGGGCGTGACCCGGCTGTGCTATTGCGGCAGCGTCCTGCACACGCTGCCGGCGGCGCTCAGCAGCTCGCGTCAGCCGCTGCAGATCGGCGCCGAACTCTACGGTCACGCCGGCAGCGAGGCCGACGTCGAGATCATCCGGCTGCTGGCCGATGCGCTCAAACTCTCCGGCGTCGTCGCCAGCCGCGTCGATCTGGGCCACGTCGGGATATTCCGGGCGCTGGCGGATTCGGCCGGCATCGACGCCGATCTCGAACAGGAACTGTTCGGCGTGCTGCAGGCGAAAGACCAGCCGACGTTGCGCGAGCTGCTCAATGGCGCCCGAGTCGCCGAACCCTTCCGCTCGGCGCTCCTGGCCCTGCCCGAATGCTACGGCGGCAGTGCGGCGCTCGCCGCCGTCGCCCAACGGCTGCCGGCGCTGCCCGAGATCGAGCGCGCGCTGGCTGAACTGGCGGCGCTGGCGCGCTCGGTGACCGATCTGCCGGTGAGCTTCGATCTCTCCGATCTGCGCGGCTACCATTATCACAGCGGCGCCGTGTTCGCGGCCTACGGCGCCGACCATCCCGGTCCGATCGCCCTGGGCGGACGCTACGACGAGGTGGGCCTGTCCTTCGGCCGCGCCCGACCCGCCACCGGCTTCAGCCTCGACCTGCGCGAACTGGTGCGTCTGGCGCCGCGAGCCGCGGCGCCCGGCATGATCCTGGCGCCCTGGGCGCCGGAGGACGCGGCCCTGCAACGGACGGTGGCGGACTTGCGCGCGGCCGGCGAGGGCGTCGTCGCCGCGCTGCCCGGTCACGACGGCGATTGGCTTGACGCCGGCTGCGACCGCCGCCTCGTTGTCCGCGACGGGCGCTGGCAAATCGAATTCCTAGCATCCTAAAACATAGGCTCAACATCATGGCAAAGAACGTCGTAGTCATAGGCACCCAATGGGGCGATGAAGGCAAGGGCAAGATCGTCGATTGGCTGACCGATCATTCCCAGGGCGTGGTGCGCTTCCAGGGCGGCCACAACGCCGGCCACACGCTGGTGATCGGCGGCAAGAAGACGGTGCTGCGTCTGGTGCCCTCGGGCATCCTGCGTCCGGGCGTCACCTGCTACATCGGCAACGGCGTGGTGCTCTCCCCCGAGGCTTTCCTGAAGGAACTCGACGAACTCCAGGCGGCCGGCGTGGACGCCGAGGCGCGCCTGAAGGTTTCCGAGGCCTGCCCGCTGATCCTGCCCTACCACCAGGCCCTCGATCTCGCGCGCGAGGCCGCCAAGGGACAGAACAAGATCGGCACCACCGGCCGCGGCATCGGTCCCTGCTACGAGGACAAGGTGGCGCGCCGCGCGCTGCGCCTGCAGGATCTGACCCGGCCCAAGCGCTTCGCCGAGAAGCTCGCGGAACTGCTCGACTACCACAACTTCATGCTGACCAATTATTACCACGCGAAAGCGGTGGATTTCCAGCAGGTGCTCGAGCAGTCGCTGGCGATGGCGCCGCGGCTGGAGAAGATGGTGGCCGACGTGCCGCGCGCGCTCTACGAAGCGCACCAGGCCGGCGCCAACCTGCTGTTCGAGGGCGCCCAGGGCACCTTGCTCGACATCGATCACGGCACCTACCCCTTCGTCACCTCGAGCAACTGCGTCGCCGGCGCGGCATCGGCCGGCGCCGGCGTCGGCCCGGGCATGCTGCACTACGTGCTGGGCATCACCAAGGCCTATACGACGCGCGTGGGCAGCGGTCCCTTCCCGACCGAGCTCTACGACGCGTTGGACAAGCTCGATCCGGTCGGCAAGCATCTGGCCGACAAGGGCCACGAATTCGGTTCGGTCACCGGCCGCGCCCGTCGCTGCGGCTGGTTCGACGCCGCGGCCCTGAAGCGCGCGATCCAGATCAACGGCGTCTCCGGCCTGTGCGTGACCAAGCTCGACGTGCTGGACGGCGTCCAGGAACTCAAGCTGTGCACCGGCTACAAGCTGGACAGCGGCATCACCGACATCCTGCCGGTGGGTGCCGAGGAGCTGTCGCGCTGCATGCCGGTGTACGAAACCTGGCCGGGCTGGCAGCAGAGCACCGTCGGGGTCAAGTCGCTGGAGGGTCTGCCGTCTGCGGCCCGCGCCTATCTGAAACGCATCGAGGAAGTCTGCGCCGTGCCGGTGGACATGATTTCCACCGGACCCGATCGCGAAGAAACCATCGTCCTGCGCCATCCCTTTAGCTGAGCAGGCAACGAAAAAGTCGATTCAAGGAATCGGCTTTTTCGTTTGTAGCTTGGTGCCCAGGAGAGGACTCGAACCTCCACACCTTGCGGCGCATGGACCTGAACCATGTGCGTCTACCAATTCCGCCACCTGGGCAGGTGCGCAGCGAAGAGGCGCGAATTTTATAGGAATTCACCAAATTGTCAAACAGAGCTAAGAAACTCAGCAAGGTCCGCCGCGCCGATCCCTTCCTCGCCCGCGAGCTGGAAAACTACGAGCACCCGCTGCCCAGCCGCGAATACATTCTGGCGACGCTGGCGGCGCACGGCGTGCCGCTGGAGACCGGGCGCATCGCCCTACTGCTCGACATCGCCGATGACGAGCGCACCCCGTTCCAGCGCCGCCTGGGCGCGATGGCGCGCGAGGGGCAACTGCTGCAGAACCGCGCCGGCGCCTGGCTGATCCCGGACAAGGCGGACCTGATCCGCGGCCGGGTCGAGGGGCACCCGGACGGCTTCGGCTTCCTGGTGCCAGACGACGGAGTTTCGCGCCAGGCCGATATCTTCCTCGGCCCCAAGGAGATGGAGAAGGTGCTGCACGGCGACCGCGCCATCGTCAGCGTGGTCGGCGTAGACCGGCGCGGCCGGCCGGAGGGCAAGGTCGTCGAGGTGCTGGAGCGCGGCAACACGCGCCTCGTCGGCCGGGTGTTCAGCGAGCACGGCGTCTGGTTCGTGGTGGCGGAGAACCGGCGCATCAGCCAGGACATCCTGCTGGCGCCGGCGGAAAAGGGCGATAAGGGCCGTGCGCTGAAACCGGCCGCCGGCCAGGTGGTGATGGTCGAGATCATCGAGCAGCCGAGCCGCCAGTCGCAACCGATCGGGCGCATCGTCGAGGTGCTCGGCAACTATGCCGATCCGGGCATGGAGATCGAGATCGCGCTGCGCAAGCACGAGCTGCCGTACGAGTTTTCCAAGGAGGTGCTAGCCGAGGCGAAGAAGCTGCCCGACGAAGTGAAGAGGGCCGACTGGAGAGGCCGCGAAGACGTCACCGACCTGCCCTTGGTGACCATCGACAGCGAGACGGCGCGGGACTTCGACGATGCCGTCTATTGCGAGCGAGCGGGCAAGGGCTATCGCCTGGTGGTGGCCATCGCCGACGTCTCGCATTACGTCTCCCCCGGCGGCGCGCTCGACAACGAGGCCTACGAGCGCGGCAACTCGGTCTATTTTCCGCGCCGGGTGATCCCGATGCTGCCGGAGAAGATCTCCAACGGCCTGTGCTCGCTCAATTCCGGGGTCGAGCGCCTGTGCATGGTGTGCGACATGACGATCGCCGCCGGCGGCGACATCAGCGGCTACCGCTTCTATCCGGCGGTGATGTTCTCCCACGCCCGGCTCACCTACAACGGCGTGGCGGCGGCGCTGTACGAGCAGGACGCGGCAGCGCGCGAGCAACTGGCGCCGCTATTGCCGCACCTGGAGAACCTCGACGCGTTGTTCCGGGTGCTGGTCAAGGCGCGGGCCAAGCGCGGCGCGATCGACTTCGAGACCCTGGAGACGCAGATGATCTTCGACGACCAGGGCAAGATCGCGCGCATCGAGGCCACCGAGCGCAACGACGCCCACCGGGTGATCGAGGAGTGCATGCTCGCCGCCAACGTCTGCGCCTCCGAGTATCTGAAGGCTCATGGCCATCCCGCGCTCTACCGGGTGCATGAGGGGCCGACTCCGGAGCGGCTGGCCAAGCTGCGCGATTTCCTCGGCGGCTTCGGCCTGCAGTTGGGCGGCGGCGACGACCCCAGCGCCAAGGATTACGCCAGTCTGCTGACGCAGCTGCAGGGGCGGCCCGACAAGCAGTTGCTGCAGACGGTGATGCTGCGCTCGCTGCGCCAGGCGGTCTACAGTCCCGAAAATGTCGGCCACTTCGGCCTCGCCTACGAGTCCTACACCCACTTCACCTCGCCCATCCGGCGCTACCCCGACCTGCTGATCCACCGCGCCATCAAGGCGGTGCTGGGCAAGCAGAAATATCTGCCCAGACCCGGCGAGCACGCCTGGGAGGAGATCGGCATGCACGCCTCGATGACCGAGCGGCGCGCCGACGAGGCGACGCGCGACGTCGAGGCCTGGCTGAAGTGCTACTACATGCAGGATCGCGTCGGCGAGGAATTCACCGGCAGCATCTCCTCGGTGGTGAACTTCGGCATCTTCGTCGCCCTGGACGAGGTCTTCATCGAAGGGCTGGTCCATGTCTCCGAACTCGGTGCCGACTATTTCCACTACGACGAGGCCGGGCAGATGATGCTGGGCGAGCGCACCGGCAAGCGCTATCGCCTGGCCGACCGGGTGCGCGTGCAGGTGGTGCGCGCCGACCTGGAGACCAACAAGATCGACTTCCGTCTGGTCGATGCGGTCACGGCGGAGCCGGGCGAGAAGAAGGCGGGCAAGGCCAAGCGCCGTGGCTGAGCACCGCTTCATCTACGGCTTTCACGCGGTCATAGCCAAGCTGCGCCACAGCCCGGACGACGTCCGCGAAATTTTCCTCGACCAGGAGCGCCACGACGCGCGCGCCCGGGATCTGGTCAAGCTCGCCGAGACCCACGGCGTGCATCTGATCCTCTCCGCCCCGGCGCGGCTCGATGCCATGGCCGGCGGCGGCGGGGCTGGCGCCCGTCATCAGGGCGTGGTCGCCCGCGTGTCGGCGACCCAGCGGGCGCTGAAGCTCGACGACGTGCTCGACACCCTGGCCGAGCCGGCGCTGCTGCTGGTGCTCGACGGCGTCCAGGATCCGCACAATCTGGGCGCCTGCCTGCGCGTGGCCGACGCCGCCGGCGTCCATGCGCTGATCGCGCCCAAGGACCGCGCCTGCGGCTTGAACGCCACGGCGATCAAGGTGGCCTGCGGCGCCGCCGAGAGCGTGCCCTTCATCACCGTCACCAATCTGGCGCGCACCCTGCGCGAGCTGAAGGAGCGCGAGGTGCTGACCGTGGGCGCCGCCGCCGAGGCGGCCGACGATCTCTACCATGTGGATCAGACCGGATCCGTGGCCTGGGTGTTAGGCGCCGAGGGCGACGGCCTGCGCCGCCTGACGCGCGAGACCTGCGACCGCTTGGCGCGCATTCCGATGCAAGGCAGCGTAGCCAGCCTCAACGTCTCGGTGGCCAGCGGCATCTGCCTGTTCGAGGCGCGGCGCCAGCGCCTGGCGGGCTAGATCGCCAGGGCGGGTCGGGCTGACTAGGCCTCCGGCAGCACCACCAGCTTGCCCAAGACCCGTCGCGACGCGATCTTGGCCATCGCCGCCGGTGCCCCTGCGAGCGACACGCGTTCGCTGATGTAGGGCTTGATCCTGCCGGCGGCGAACCATTCGAGCAGTTGTCGGACGTTGCGCAGGTGGGCCTGGGGATCGTGCTTGACCGAGTCGCCCCAATACACGCCGACGATAGAGCGTTCCTTGAGCAAGGCCAAGTTGAGCGGGATCTTCGGGATCTCGCCGGCGGCGAAGCCGATCACCAGCAGCCGGCCGCGCCAGGCCAGGGAGCGCAAAGCCTGCTCGGTGTAGGGCCCGCCGACCGGGTCATAGACGACATCGACGCCGCGACCGTCGGTCAGCCGGTCGACGCGCTGGCGCAGGTTTTCGGCCGCATAGTTGATGGTCTCCTCGGCGCCGAGCCGCCGGCACAGCGCGAGCTTGTCGGCGGAGGACGCCGCGGCGATGACCCGGGCGCCCAGCGCGCGGCCGATCTCGATCGCCGCGACGCCGACGCCGCCGGCCGCGCCCAGCACCAGCAGCGTCTCGCCCGGCTGGAGCCGGCCGCAATCCTTGAGGCCGTGCAGCGAGGTGCAATAGGTCAGCACCAGCGCGGCACCGGTCTCGAAGTCCATGCCATCGGGCAGCGGCATGACGCGCCCGGCATCGGCGACCGCTTCCTCGGCGAAGCCGCCCAGACCGAAGCCGATGACGCGATCGCCGAGCTTGAAGTTCTTGACCTCGCTGCCGAGCGCGCTCACTAGACCCGAGAATTCGAAGCCCGGCGTGAAGGGCAGGGGCGGCTTGACCTGATACAGGCCCTGTACCATCAGCGCATCGGGAAAATTCAGGGCCGCAGCCTTGACGTCGATCCGCACCTGACGCGGTCCGGGCTTGGGCGGCGGCAGCTCCTCGACGGCGAGCCGGTCGAGCGGGCCGTAGGCCTTGCACAGCAGCGCTTTCATGATCCCTCCTTCAGGCCAGGGGCGTGGTATTGCACAGCTGCATGACGTCTTTCCATGCGCAGCCCGATCGCGTGTTGATCCTGCGGTGGGGGACGAGGTAGCAGCGCCGTGCCACCGCCGCATCGGCCATGTCCGGCAGCGGTGATGACGGCGGTCCGGTCGCGGGAATCCTGTCCCCTCCGAGGTGCCGGCTGTTTCCAGTTCTACGCCGAGAAGATATCATGGGGCGAATAAAAATGAAACGCAGGTTCGCAGAGCGAAACCGACCGGAGATCGCGCGCCATGGATTTCGAATACTCCCCCAAGGTCGAGGAGCTGCGGCGGCGCCTCGCCGACTTCATCGACCGCTGCGTGCTGCCCTACAACGCCGGCTGGCACCGTTCGGTGGCCGACGGCGTCTATCCGCCGCCCTTCCTCGCGGACATGAAGGCGCTGGCCAGATCCGAGGGGCTGTGGAACCTGTTCCTGCCCGATCTTCGCCCGGACGAGCCGGGCACGCGCCTGACCAACCTGGAGTACGCGCCGCTGGCCGAGATCATGGGCCGCCTGCCCTGGGCCTCCGAGGTGTTCAACTGCAGTGCGCCCGACACCGG
>JAJZPJ010000228.1 GCA_021811225.1 Pseudomonadota bacterium | reverse complement strand
GTCGCCGCTGTGCAGGCCCAGCCGAGCCGCATCGTCCGGATGCAGCGCCACCGGGTTGTCGGGGTGGATGCCGCGCAAGCTCCGCGCACCAATGCTGTAGGAGTTTTGCAGCGGTGACTTGTGGCTGACCAACTGCAGCGGCCATTCCGCCTCCGGGTATTTCTTGCGCACCGGCGTGCCGTCGGCAAAAGCCGGTTCGCGCCACGACGGGGTGCCGGCAAAGCGCTTGCCGGTGAAGCCGTGCTTGGCGGTGCCGACGTTTTCATTGTAGAGCTGCATGGGCTTGGTAAAGCGATGCGTGGCCCAGTCCGGCGGATAAGGCGCTTCCTCCTGCGCCGCGTGGGCGGCTGCACCCGCCGCTGCCGCCAAGTGTTTGGCGCCGGCAGCTTGAGGTGTTTTGCTTGAAGCGGCGCCGGCAGCCGCGGCATGCGCTTTGGCATCGGCCGGCGGCGGCAGCCGCAGGCCGAACATTTCCTTGTAGCTCTGGGAGCGCCCGCCCCGCGCCAGCATGAAAGCCACCTTGCGCCATTCTTCGGGCTTGAGCGTTTTTTCCAGCAGGGGACGGATGCGGGCCACGCCGGACAGATCGATGTCCTCGTCGCTCGCCTCCGGCACCGGCGTCTTGCCGAGCCAGGCGATGTTCGCGCCACCGCGCAGATACCAGTCCTCGGGACGCTCCAGCGGGCAGGGATTGCCTTCGGCGTCGGCGAGGCCGGCCGGGCCGAAGCCGGGCAGCTCCATGGCCTTGGCCAGCGCAAGGAAAAAGGTTTCCATGCCGATCGCCTGTCCATCCGGCAGCTTCTCGGCCTTGGGCTCGACCACCGGCCAGCGCGCCGTGCTCATCTTGACCGCCACCCCGCCCCAGGCTTTGGCCCAGCCCCAGCTCTCGTAGAGCAGCGAATCCGGCACGATATAGTCGGCCAGGGCCGAGGATTCGTTGATGAACGGATCGACCGCCACGATCAGCGGCAGCTTTTTCGGATCGGCCAGGTCTTTTTCGATTTGCGCGCGCAGTCCCGTCACGCCGTAGAGCGGGTTGCAGCTCCACAGGATCAAGGCCTTGAGCGTATAGGGATAGCCGTTGACTGCGCCGGTCAGCCATTCGGACGCCAGCCCCGGGGCGTTCGGATACCACGGCGCCTGTGCCGGATAGGCCTTGCCACCCTCCTTCTTGCGCTTGAACTCGCTGGTCTTCTCGTAGGGCGCGTTGCGTCCGATCGGGATGCCGCCCGGCTTGACCTCGCCGGCAAAGCTTTCGAGGTTGTAGCGCGGCCCTTCGCCGGCATCCTTGAAGCCGCCGCCGTTGACCAGGGTGCCGCCCTTGCGGTTGAGATTGCCGATCAGGGTGTTGAGCATCACCACCGCATAGGCGTTGTAAAATCCGCTGCCGGACATCATGCCGCCATGTGCGTTGACGGCGGCACGCTTGCCATGGCTGGTGAATTCCCGAGCCAGCCCCTCGATGATCTCCAGCGGCACGCCGCAGGCGGCGGAATAGTCGGCCAGGCTGTGCTTCATCGCCTCTTCGCGCAGCAGGCTCATCGCGCTTTTGAGCTGGAGCGTAGCCGCACCGGCCTGCGCCTCGCCGTCAAAGAACAGCTCCGCCTCGCCCCTGGCTTCGGTGTGGACGACGGGCTTCTGCGCCACCGGGTCGTAAACGACGTAGGGGTCCTTGTCCTTGTAACGCTCTTCGTCGGGGAAAACCATGCCCAGATCGGAGCCGCGCAAATAGCGGCCGTCGCGCGCATGGCCCGGCTGGACGATCACCAGGTGCGTGGCATTGCTCCAGCTCGCTTCGCCGGACGCCTCGGCCGCTTTGAGATTGGGCTGGACGAGGTAATGCCGGTCGTAGCGTTCCTGCTCGATCATCCAGCGTATCATCGCCATCGCCAGGGCGCCGTCGGTGCCGGGCTTGATCGGCACCCAGCGGCTGCGGTCGCCGGCGGCCAGGCTGTCGGCATTGGTCAGCACCGGATCGACCACCACGTAGCTGAACTGCCGGTTGCCCGAGCGCGCCTTGGCAATCAGCGTGCCCTGCCGCTTGAACGGGTTGCCGGCATTGCCGGGCGCAGTCCCGATGAAGATGCAGAACTCGACGTTTTCAAGATCCGGCTTGGCGTGCGGCATTTTCTTCATGTCGCCGAACATCGCCCCCGATCCGCTGCGATAAGAACCGCCGCAGTATGAGCCGTGCCCCACCATGTTGAGGCTGCCGTAGGAGTGCTTGATGAAGCGTTCCACGAAGGCAAGGCGGCCCTCGTCGGTGCTGGCCAACAGGCCGACCTGATTGACCCTGGGGCCGAGCTCGGGCTGCTGCGGATCGATCGGCGTGTGCAGGTCGCGCAAGGCGCGCAATCCCTGCACCTCGCCCTCGCCGAACAGGTTGCCGCCCTCGACGATTTCCTTGACCAACTGGTCGAACGCGATCGGCTGCCACTGCCCGCTGCCGCGCGGGCCGACGCGCTTCATCGGAGCCAGCACGCGAAACGGCGAATCCATCTGCTCCAGCACGGCGTTGCCGCGCCCGCAGGCGGTGGACCGCCCCGCCAGGCCTTTTTCCTGGTGGCGCGTGAGCGATACGAAGCTTTCGCGTACCGGCGTCTGGAACGGTAGCGGCGGATCGGCCGACATCGGGCTGTACGGATTGCCCGCCACGCGCAAGACCTTGCCGGTTTTTTTGTCGATGCGCACCCGCACGCTGCAGAAAGTGGTACAGCCCGTGCACATGGTGTAGCTGACCTGCTGTTCCGGGTTGAGGCTCAACTCGCCGGTGGCGGGATTCACGGTGAATTCGGGCGCCAGCGAATTGCCGTTCAGCCGCTGCTTCGGCTTGTCCTTGTCGAGCGCATGGTCGAGCATACGCCCCGCCGTGGTCGAGAAGCCGGCGGCGAAAGCGGTGAGGCCACCGCCTATCGCGGCCTTGCGCAGAAACGAACGACGCTTGTCTTCCATGCTGATCTCCTTAGTGCGAAGCAATCGCGTTGGCGGCGAGTGCGTTGGTTGCTTTTTCGTTGCCGGCGGCGACTGCCTGTCCGGCCCATGGCAAATATTCCAGCATCAGCACCAGCAGCGCGATCCACAAGCCCAGTGTGCCGACGATGCCGAGCAGTCCGTCGTTGCCCAGCGGCAGGTGGTAGTCGTAAAGCCCGGCGCCGGTTTTGGGGATGGACTGGCCGCCGATGAAGATGGTCCAGCGCATCATCCATGCGCTGTGCACGGCAATCAGTCCGGTAATCAGGCCGCTGGAGGCCGGGCGCCAGGTGGCCAGCGCCATCGGCACGATCGTCGCCAGCGCCGCCCATACCGCGGTCAACTGCCATTTCGGCATGCCGGCCACCTGGCTGAATGCGGCGCTGTGCGAGGGACTCACCCCGGACAGGCTGACGAAGAGCCACCCCCCGCCCAGCGTCAGCACCAGCGCCAGAGCCAGCACGAGCAGGCGGTTGAGGCCGATTTCCAGCTCGCTATCGCGGCCGCCGATAAAGCGGTTGAACAGCAGGGCCAGCCCGATTGCGCCGGCGAAGGCGGTCGCCGCGAACTGCGCCGGCAGGAAAGGCGTGTTCCACAGCGGGCGGGCATGAACCACCATCACCTCCATGCCGGTATACAGCGCCACCAGCACAGCGCCCGCCAGGGCCAGCAGCGCCGCCGCGGCTATCGCCATACGCGGCGCTTCCCCACCGCGCCCGGCAAGGCGATAGAGCCGTGCCAGCAGTGATGTTCCGCCCTGCCCCCGCACGGCGAAATCGCCGCGCAGCGCCAGCCATGCATAGAGCAGCAGGCCGGCGAGGTAGATCGGGATAAAGAAGGAACCCCACGACATCCAGGATTGCGGCTGGAAATGCAGGTAAAAATTCAGGAAACGTCCCGGGCCGTGCAGATCGGCGAGCAGGGCGACGGGCGCCGTCAGTCCGCACACCAGCGCACCGAGCAGGGCCAGGCGGCCCAGTTTTTCATGCTGCGCCCGGCCGAAGACAAAATACGGCAAGGTCAGCATAA
>JAJZPJ010000227.1 GCA_021811225.1 Pseudomonadota bacterium | reverse complement strand
CTCAGGATCATGGCGTTGATGCCCACCGACTTGCCCGAGCCGGTGGTGCCGGCCACCAGCAGATGCGGCATCCTGGCCAGATCGACCACCACCGGCAAGCCGGAAATGTCCTTACCCAGCGCGATGGCCAGCGGCGCGTGCAGATCGTGGTAGGCCTTGGAGCCGATGATCTCCGACAGGCGCACCGTCTGGCGCTTGGCGTTGGGCAGTTCCAGCGCCATGCACGGCTTGCCCGGCACCGTCTCGACCACGCGGATGCTCACCAGGGCCAGGGCGCGCGCCAGATCCTTGGCGAGATTGACGATCTGGCTGCCCTTGACGCCGACCGCCGGGTCGATTTCGTAGCGCGTCACCACCGGACCCGGGTGGGCGGAGATCACCTTGACCTCGACGCCGAAGTCGGCGAGCTTGCGCTCGATCAGGCGCGAGGTGAATTCCAGGGTCTCGGCGCTCGGCAATTCGTCTAGCTTGTGCGTGGCTTCGTCGAGCAGGTGCAGGGGCGGCAGCGCGGCGCCGGGCGCGTCGAAGAACAACGGCGCCTGGCGCTCCTTCTCGATGCGCGCCTCGGCCTTGGGCGCGCGGGGAATGTCTGCCGCCACCGGCTCGATCTTGACCGGCACGAACGGCTGCTCCTCGAACTTCTTGCGTTCGACCTCGATCACCGCCTCGCGCTGCCCCGCCACGACGCGGCCGATGCGCCGGTCCTGCCAGGTCTGCCAGAGCCGGACGGCGCCGAGACCGGCCGCCTCGATCAGGCCGCCGCAGATCTCGGCCAGGCGCAGCCAGGAGATGCCGGTAAACAGGCTGAGACCCGCCGCGAACAGCGCCAGCAGGATCAGGGTACTGCCGCTGTAGCCGAGATAGTCCGCCGCCAGACGGCCGACTTCGAAGCCGAGCATGCCGCCGGGCTGGAACGGCAGCGGCGTCTTCAGGCTGTAGAAGCGCAGCGTCTCGATGCCGCAGCTCGCCGCGAGCAGGATGAGGAAACCCGCCAGGGCGATCAGGAAGGGCCGGCGGTCGCCGGGCAGGAGGCCGGACAGGCGGCGGTAGCCCCAGGCGACCGCCGCGAGCAGGAACAGCACCGACCACCAGGCCGACAGACCGAACAGGTAGAGCAGAAGATCGGCGAGCCAGGCGCCGAAGCGGCCGCCGGGGTTGGCGACATGGGAGACCACGACCGCCTGCGACCAACCCGGATCGGCCTTGTCGTAGCCGGCCAGGATCAGTCCGATATACACCGCCAGCGCCACCAGCGCCAGCCAGCGCGCCTCCTGCAGCAGGCCGACGATCCTCTCCGGCAGGGGCTGGCCGTTGGATTTTTCCGCCATGCGATGGTGGCCGCTTATGGCCGGGAAATGGGGAACATGAAGACGATTATACCGGGCCTGCCTGGCTGCCGCCGGCCTCGCCGCACAGCCAGATACAGCCGTCCCGCTCGTCGATCAGTCCCTCGGTCTGCAGGTCGCGCATCACCCGGCTCACCATCTCGCGCGAGGCGCCGATCATCCGGGCGATGTCCTGGCGGGTGATCCTGCGGGTCACCACCTTGCGGCCGTCGCGCTCTTCCGCCAGCTCCAGCAGCAGCCGCGCGGCCCGGCCATAGACGTCCATCAGCGACAGGCTCTCGATCTTGCGGTCGGCCTGGCGCAGACGCTTGACCAGGCTGCGCATGATGAACAGCGAGACGTCGAAGTTGTCGGCGAGGCAGCGCTGGAAATCGGCCTTGCTGATCACCACCAGGTTGCTGGGCTCGGTGGTCTTGACCGTGGCCGAGCGCGGATGGTCGTCGATGATCCCCATTTCCCCGAAGAACTCGCCCGGACCCAGCATCGAGAGGATCACCTCGCGCCCGTCGTCGCCCTCGATCAGCACCTTCAGGCCGCCCGAGAGGATCAGGTAGAGGTTGTCGGTGTGGTCGCCGGCATTCAACACCACCGTCTGGCGCTCGATCCGGCGCAGCGACGCCACCTTCACGATGGCGGCGAGCCGGTCTTCGGCTAGCGCTTCGAACATCGGCAGCGTCCGCAGCGCAACGATCGATACCTGGGTGTCTTGCGCCATCGCGCCCTTTCCTCAGCCGGCTTCAGTGGTTTCCGGGTCTCATTCCCCCGACATCATAACGGCTGCCGATGGCGTCTGAAAGCTTGCGTATAATTCCCGCTTTGTCGCCAGGAATATCGCCATGAGCTCCCGCCACGTCCGCCTGCTGATCCTCGGTTCCGGCCCCGCCGGGTTTACCGCCGCCGTCTATGCCGCGCGCGCCAACCTGAACCCGGTGCTGATCACCGGCATGGCCCAGGGCGGCCAGCTGATGACCACCACCGACGTCGACAACTGGCCGGCCGACGCCGACGGGGTCGAGGGTCCGGAACTGATGGCACGCTTCCAGCGGCACGCCGAGCGCTTCAACACCGAGATCATCTTCGACCACATCCACACCGCGAAACTCACCGAGCGGCCGTACACCCTGATCGGCGACGCCGGCAGCTACACCTGCGACGCCCTGATCATCGCCACCGGCGCCTCGGCGCAATATCTGGGACTGCCCTCGGAAGAAACCTTTTCCGGCAAGGGCGTCTCGGCCTGCGCCACCTGCGACGGCTTCTTCTACAAGCAGCAGCACGTCGCGGTGATCGGCGGCGGCAACACCGCGGTGGAGGAGGCGCTCTATCTGGCCAACATCGCCAGCCACGTCACCCTGGTGCATCGCCGCGACAAGCTGCGCGCCGAGAAGATCATGCAGGACAAGCTGTTCGAGAAGGAGCGCGCCGGCACGATGACGATCAAGTGGAACAGCACGCTGGACGAAGTGCTGGGCGACAAGAGCGGGGTCACCGGCATGCGCATCAAGAACGTGAACACCGGCAAGACCGAGGAGATCGCGCTGCAGGGCGTGTTCATCGCCATCGGCCACAAGCCGAACACCGACCTGTTCGCCGGTCAGATCGACATGGAGGCCGGCTACATCGTCACCCGGGGCGGCAGAAACGGCAATGCCACGGCCACCAACATCCCCGGCGTGTTCGCCGCCGGCGACGTGCAGGACCACATCTACCGCCAGGCGGTCACCAGCGCCGCCACCGGCTGCCAGGCGGCGCTCGACGCCGAGCGCTACCTCGACCACCTGGGCTGAGGCCCCCTGGCCGCCAAGCGCGGAGAGCTACTATGGCCAGGAAGCCTCCCGCCGACGCAATCGCGCTGTTCCGCGAGGCGGTGGCCGACGCCGTGCCGCTCGTCTCCGACCGGGTGCACCACGAGCCGCCCCAGCCCCGGCCGATTCCGCGCCAGCGGCGGCGCGACGAGGCTGCCGCGCTCGCCGAGACCCTGGCGCCGGCGCCGCTCGAAGTCCTGCTCGAAGGCGGCGACGAGCTCGCCTACCTGAAGCCGGGATTGCCGCGCACGCTGCTGCGCGACCTGCGCCGCGGCCGCTGGGTGACCCAGGACCAGCTCGATCTGCACGGCCTGAACCGCATCGAGGCGCGCGAGATGCTGGCGCAATTCGTCGCAGACAGCCTGGCGCACGGCCGCCGCTGCCTGCGCATCATCCACGGCAAGGGCCTGCGCTCGCCCGGCCGCGAGCCGGTGCTGAAGGAGCTGGTCAGGAACTGGCTGGCCAACCGGCCGGAAGTGCTGGCCTACTGCCAGGCCCGCGCCGCCGACGGCGGCGCCGGTGCGGTAATCGTTTTATTGAAGGCGCTGTAGGTCGGGCTTCAGCCCGACGACGATGGCTGTCGGGCTGAAGCCCGACCTACGACCCGTGCTTATCCGGTTGTCTCCCATACCCACTACCGGTAGTATGTTGAGCATCTGCGCCAACCTGGGGCGACCATGGTTATCGACGTGCTTGAGCGAGGCGATCTGCGGTTTCCAGGCTCGCTGCCGGAGTTTCAGCGACTGTTTCCCGACGAGGCAGCATGCACAGCCTACTAGTCAGTCATCGAAGAATTGATGGGAAATTCCATAGGTGCTGTGCTTAATGCCAAATGCAATCTGGTCATACGCTGAAGCCTTTCGTGGCGGGAGGCGGACATGAAGATCAAGTACCGGGTTGATT